>NZ_JBIATQ010000001.1:0-59600 GCF_042891955.1 Streptomyces sp. NPDC001843
CCAGCGGTGCACCTCGTCAATCGTGACGTCCCCACCCATGCACAGTCCAACGAGAGTCCGGACCGCCGGTCACGGCAACTGCGGCTGCAGTACTAGTTCATCGGCGAGCCGATGGCGGTCGAGCCCGTGGTGAGGAAGGCCGTCGCGGGCAGTGAGCCGTCCGGCTTCCGGGCGCCGTACGCCGTGGTCGCGTCGGTCGACTTGAAGGCGGGGGTGCTGACACCGCTGTCCCAGTTGTTGGCGGCGGAGACCGTGGCGGGCCCCAGCTTGTCCGGGCCGCCCCTGTTGCTCACGGCGAGGTTGCGGGCGAGATGGGCCTTGCCGGTGGCGAAGTAGAAGCCGGCCTCGGTGTTGGCGTACGCGGTGTTGCGGTTCAGCACGATCGCCCCGGTGTTGGAGTTCTCGGTGAAGCCGTTGAGGGAGTTGTCCCAGGCCGCGTCGTTGTTGACGACGTGCGCGACCGCGACGCCCCCGCCGCCCAGCTTGAAGCCGTTGCCGTTGCCCTCGAAGGCCGAGTCTTTCCAGCGGTTCTTGCCGTTGCCGAAGGCCCAGGAGTGCTCGATGGTGACCGGCGAGGAGAACTGCCAGAGGTCGAGGCCGTCGTCCGAGTTGTTGTACAGGCGTGCGCCGGTGACCTTGTTGCCGGTGCCGGAGCCGAACTTGATGGCGATGCCGTCGGCGTTCTGGCCGTGCCCGGCGGCGTCGTAGTTGCCGTGACTGTCCAGGTTCTGCACGAGGTTGTTCACGGTGTTGTCGCCGCGCAGGGTGAGGCCGGAGTCGCCGTTGTCCGCGGTGACCAGGTTCTTGAAGACACCGCCGGTGGAGGAGGTGACGACGAAGCCCTGTGCCGGGGAGTTCTGGAAGGTGAGGTTCTGGACGGTCCAGTAGCTCCCGTAGATCCCGGCGAGCCAGGAGCCGGCGGGCAGCTTCGAGCCGTCGATCTTCACCTTCTCGCCGCCGTAGGCCTGGAGGATGATCCGCTGGGAACCGGTGCCGCTCGCCGTGGACTTCAGGGTGGCCCTCGGGTAGTACGTGCCCCCGCGCACCTGGATGACGGTACCGGCCGCCGCGTTCTTCACGGCCGACTCCAGCTGCGCGGTGCTGGACACGGTGACCGTGGTGGTGGCGGCCTGGGCGCCGCCGTTCGACAGGCCGAGGCAGACGCCGCCGGCCCCCGCGGCGACAGCCACCGTCGCGGCGATCGAGAGGGTGCGCGTCCTGCGGTGGCGTCCGGTGCTCTGGCGCACTGGGGTGTTCCTTTCCTAGGGGGAGGCTACGGACACCAGTCGCCGCGGTGGGCGGAAGAGGTTGCCGGGCCGAGCGAAAGCGAGCGAAAGTTTCGGCGGTTCTCATCTCCCTCTCATCGATTGACGCGTCGATCCCCACTGGCAACACTCCGAGGGCGCAACAACCAACAGAAACCCCCACGCTCAGACAGGATTGCCCATGCGTCTCAGAGCCGCACTCCTCACCTGTCTCGCCCTCCTCCTCACCCTGTTCGCCGCCCCACCCGGCACCGCGCACTCAGGAGCCCCGCCCGTGAAACACCCCAAGTACGCCGGTTACCTCTTCGCCTACTTCACCGGCGAGGGCACCGCCGACGGCGAGCAGATCCGCTACGCCCTCAGCCGGGGCAACGACCCGCTGCACTGGCGGGAGCTGAACGCGGGCCAGCCGGTCCTGACGTCCACCATCGGCGAGAAGGGCCTGCGCGACCCATTCGTCATCCGCTCCCCGAAGGGCGACAAGTTCTACCTGATCGCCACCGACCTCAGGATGTACAACAACAGCAGCGGCAGCTGGGACTACGTCCAGCGACACGGCAGCAAGTCGATCATGATCTGGGAGTCCACCGACCTGGTGCACTGGACGGACCAGCGCCTGGTGAAGGTCGCCCCCGACAACGCGGGCAACACCTGGGCGCCGGAGGCCTACTGGGACGACTCGCTCGGTGAGTACGTCGTCTTCTGGGCGTCCAAGCTGTACGCCGACGACGACCCCGACCACACCGGATCGACGTACAACAAGATGATGTACGCGACGACGAAGGACTTCCGCACCTTCAGCGCGCCGAAGGTCTGGGACGACCCCGGCTACTCCGTCATCGACTCCACGGTGGTCAAGTACAAGGACTCGTACTACCGCTACACCAAGGACGAGCGGGACCCCTCCTCCAGCTCGCCCTGCTCGAAGTTCATCACCGGGGAGAAGTCGACCAGTCTGACGAGCACCAAGTACGACTTCGTCTCGGACTGCATCGGCAGCGGCTCCATCGAGCGCGGTGAGGGCCCGACGGTCTTCAAGTCGAACACCGAGAAGAAGTGGTACCTGTTCATCGACGAGTACGGGCTGCGCGGCTACGTGCCCTTCGAGACCACCGACCTCGACTCGGGCAAGTGGACGATGTCCAAGGACTACCAGCTCCCGGCGAGCCCCCGGCACGGCACGGTGATGCCGGTGACGCAGGCGGAGTACGATCGGCTGCTGGCCGCCTACCCGAGCACGTCCACCTCCGTGGTGGACGCCACGGCGAAGGACCAGAAGGGGTACGCGATCGTCACCGAGTCGGCGTCGAAGGTCGTGCTCCCGATGGAGCCGGACGCCGATCTGTCCCGCCTGGCACCGAAGTTGTGGGTGGGTGAGGGTGCCGGCATCAGCCCGAAGTCCGGCAGGCATCGCGACTTCCGCAAGCCGCAGACGTACACGGTGACGGCGGCGGACGGCACGACCCGCACCTGGACGGTGGAGGCGGTCCGCACCCGCAGCCCGATCCTGCCCGGCCTGAACGCCGACCCGGACGTCCACTACCTCGACGGCCAGTACTGGATCTACCCGACGACCGACGGCTTCCAGGGCTGGAGCGGCACCAGGTTCAAGGCGTACTCCTCGAAGGATCTGGTCCACTGGAAGGACCACGGCGTGATCCTGGACCTCGGGCCCGACGTCTCCTGGGCCGACAAGAACGCCTGGGCGCCCGCGATCGCCGAGCGGAACGGCAAGTACTACTTCTACTTCTGCGCGGAGCAGCAGATAGGCGTGGCGGTGGCCGACTCCCCCGTCGGCCCGTTCAAGGACGCGCTGGGCAAACCGCTGGTGGCCAAGGGGAAGCTGGCGGGCCAGATGATCGACCCGGCCGTCTTCACGGACGACGACGGGCAGTCGTACCTCTACTGGGGCAACGGGCACGGGTACGTGGTGCCGCTGAACGACGACATGACGTCGTACGACCCCGCGAAGGTGAAGGACATCACCACGGACAACTTCCGTGAGGGTTCCTTCGTGATCAAGCGGAACGGCACGTACTACTTCATGTGGTCCGAGGACGACACGCGCAGCGAGAACTACCACGTGGCCTACGCGACGGGACCGTCCCCGCTCGGCCCGTGGACCAAGCGGGGGACGATCCTGTCGAAGCGTCCCGAGTACGGCATCCTCGCCACCGGCCACCACTCCGTGGTGAACGTGCCCGGCACCGACGACTGGTACATCGTCTACCACCGGTTCGCACTGAACGGCCCCGGCAAGGCGGGCGGTGACGGTATGCACCGCGAGACGACGGTCGACCGTATGCGGTTCGCCGCCGACGGCACGATCGAACCGGTTGTCCCGACCCTGGAGTCCATCAGACCGGTCAAGTCCAGTGAGGACCGGTGAGGACCGCTAGCTGACGAAGTACGTCGGGTTCGGGATCTTGTACGTGCGGTCGGCGTGGCCGCCGTCGAGGTCCGAGTACTGGTCGCCGAAGTTGGCGATGATCTCGTACCCGAGGTCGTCCTCGATGTGCTTGCGTGTACCGGACTTGTACTGGACCGTGGTGCAGTTCCAGGTGCCCGGCGTGGCGCAGGCGCTCAGGTAGGCCGGCGGGTTCGCCTTGTCCTTGAGGAACATGTGGTCGGCGTCGAGGTTCACATCGGCGCCGACCTTCTTCAGGTTCTCGACGGCGGCGGAGCGCTGCGCCTCGCTCAGGCCCGAGTTGTAGAAGACCTCGACGCCCTGGGACTCGGCGTACCGGACCAGCTCGGGGCTGCCGAAGACGGCCGGCCGGTCGGCCTTGTTCACGTAGTCGGCCCACGTGGTGCCGTTGTACGTGTAGTTGTAACGCTTCTCGTAGTCGAGGCTGAGCAGCAGCGTGTCGTCGATGTCGAAGACGACGGCGGGCTTCTCGTGCCGGTGGTGCGCCTTGCGCGCCGCCTTGTCGATGTACTTCCTCGCCGCCGCGTCGAGGCGCGCCAGGTCCTTGGCGTACGGGCTGTCAGGCGACGCCTGGTACACGCCGCCCGCGTCCGCCGTGGTGCCGTAGTAGGTGTCGATGTCCTTCACCAGGAGCCCGATGTTGTAGGGCTCGTGGGTGGAGTTCGCCGTGGACTGACCGGCGGTGGCCGCGCCGGCGCCGTAGAGGGCGCCACCGGCGAGGGCGCAGGCGGCGGTGACCGCCGCGATCCGCAGTGATTTATGCATGACAGGTTTCTACGCGCGTCACCCCACCGGGCGCGACACCCGTTGCCCGATCGATACCTTCTGGGTCGGTGCAACGGGTGCCTGGGCCTGGGTGGGGAGTGCGGCCGGTGCGGCGCCGAACGCCATGGCCGCGCCCAGGGTGAGAGCGGTACGACGAGACATAGGAATGCGGTCCTTTCCTCGTGCTGGGTGGACACTTCCCGGGGTTCGGGCCGGGGTTCGGGGGTCAAGGACGCCAGTCGCCGAGGTAGGCCGCCGGGGTGTGCGACGCGGCCTCGGAGGCGGTGAGCTGGGGGCGGTTGCCGGGGACAGTGATCACCGCACCCGGCCCCGAGTCGCGGTACTCGTGGAAGCGCATGGACTGCCACGGGTAGGCGTCGCGCATGTTGGTGTAGGGGGCGGCCGGGTCGATGCCGGGACCGATCCAGGTGTCCCGGACGACGAGCGACGGCCAGGCGGTGGTCTCGTACGACGGCACCCACGGGCGGGCCAGCTTGTAGGCCCCGTCCTCCGCGGCGGAGGTGATGCGGCAGCGGACCGCGAGGATGCCGTGCGGGTTGGCGCGGGCCGTGGACGGGGCGAACACCATGCCCTTGGGGGTGAAGGAGACGTCCCGCTGGAGCGTGCGGAAGTGGCAGCGGTCGAAGACGGCGGTGGCCCGGCCGAAGACGAAGTCGACGTCGCCCTCGATGTGACAGCGGTGGAAGTACTGCCGGTCGAAGGTGTCGAGCGCGGATGTGTCGGCGAAGAGGGTGTCCTGGTGGGCGAGCAGCCGGACATTGTCGAAGCGGGTGCGGTCGCCGTAGGTGTAGGCGGCCACCGCCTGGGTGCCGGTGATGTCGGGGTGGTCGGCGCGCAGCCAGTCGTTGGCGATCGTCAGGTCGCGGACCGTCAGACCGGGTGCGGCCGAGGTGAAGGTGGCCGAGCCCGCCGTGCCGTAGGTGCCCGAGCCGTCCGGCTTCCGGGTTCCGTTCGCGTTGTCGTAGACGATGACGGCGTCACGGGGGTCGCGCGTGGCGCCCCGTAGGGTCAGGTGTTCCTTGTCCGCGGGGACGTCGACGACCTCGCGGTACGTCCCCGGGTGCACGACGATCGTCCACCCGGGCCCGGCCACCGCGTCCACGGCCGCCTGGACGGAGTCACCGGGGCGGACGTGCAGGGTGCGGTGGCCGCGGGCGAGGGCCGGCGTGGTGCCGGCGGCCACCAGGCCAGCGGTGATGCCGGTGAGCAGGGTGCGTCTGCGCATGCCGTCAGCACTCCTTCCACGGCGTCCAGTCGCCGAGGTAGGTCTCCCGGGTCGCCGACCGGGCCTGCTCGGCCGTGAGTTGGGGGCGGTTGTCCGGGAGGGTGATCTCCGCGCCCGGGCCGGTGTCGCGGTACTCGGCGAAGCGCTGGCTCTGCCAGGGGTAGGCGGCCGACATGTCGGTGTACGGCGCGACCGCGTCGATGCCGGGACCGAGCCGGGTGTCGCGCACGGTCAGCATCGGGCGGGCGGTGGGGTCGGAGCCCGGGACCCAGGGACGGGCCAGCTTGTAGTAGCCGTCGGGGGCCTCGCTGCTGACGCGGCTGCGTGTCACCAGGTAGCCGCGGGGGTTGGCGCGGGCCGTGGAAGGCGCGAAGACGAAGCCGTAGGGGGCGGCGATGAGGTCGGTGCGGTTCAGGGTGCGGAAGTGGCAGTGCTCGTACACGGCCGTCGCCCGGCCGAAGACGAAGTCGACGTCGCCCTCGATGTAGCAGTGGGCGTAGTACTGCCGGGCGAAGGCGGCGAGCGCCGTCGAGTCGGCGTACAGGGTGTCCTGATGGCCGAGGAACCGGCAGTGGATGAAGGCGCTGCGGTCGCCCTGCACCTTGATGGCGACCGCCTGGGTGCCGGTGACGTCGGGGTGGTCGGCGCGCAGCCAGTCGTTGGCGAAGGTGATCCAGCGGGCGGTGAAGCCGTCGGCCTGGACGGTGGTGGTGGCCGAGCCGGTGGTGCCGTAGGTGCCGGAGCCGTCCGGCTTCGGTGTTCCGCCCGCGTTGTCGTAGACGATCACGACGTCGCGGGGGTCCTCCGAGGCACCGATCCAGGTCGCCTCGGTGCGGGTGGTGTCCAGGGCGACGGTCTCCCGGTAGGTGCCCGGGGCGAGGACCAGGGTCCGGCCGGTGCCGGTCGCGGCGGTCACGGCGGCCTGGACGCCTGTGAAGTCGCCGCGGCCGTGCGGGTCGACGTACAGGGTGTTCGGTGTGAGGCGGCGGGCCGGTGATCCGTACCGGCCGAAGGGGCGCCGGCCGCCGGTGGCGTCCGCGTGCGCGGGGACGGCGGTCGCGAGGCCGAGCGCGGCGGCGGCGCTCGCCGCGAGGAAGCCCCTTCTGGACAGGGGTGGTCGGTGATGGGGCGAGGGCATGCGGATGCTCCTTCGCAGGGCTCATGGGGAGGGGTGGGCCGGGGCGAGCGCCCCGGCCCGTGGTGCGCGGGGCGCGTCAGCGCAGTCGGCCGGCGCCGGCGCAGTGGTCGACGATGCCGGGCACCCGCATCGCCGGGTCGACCTTCGTCCGCAGGGTCGGCGTCCAGCCCGCGCCGGACTGCAGGACCTCGCCCGGGACCTCGGCGTTGTGCACGGCGATCAGGTCGGTCAGGGTGCCGTTGACGTAGTTGTCGTCGGCGGTGACCGGTGCCTCCTTCCACTTCTTCAGCACGTGCCCCGCGCCGGTCCCCGCGGGCAGCGTGAACGCGTTGTGTTCGGCGACCAGTTGCGACTCCATGCCGATGCCGTAGCTGTAGGAGTAGCCGTCGCCCGCCACGAAGTGGTTGTTGTACGAGTCGACCTGCCCGAAGCGGACGCGCGGGGCGCGCTCCACCAGGTTCGAGAACAGGTTGTGGTGGAAGGTGACCTTGAGGTGGCCGCGGTCGACGGCGGCCGTCGCGGCGCCGTCGCTGTTGCCGATCAGGATCGTCTTGTCGTGGTCGGCGAAGACGTTCCAGGAGGCGGTGACGTAGTCGGCGCCCTTGACGATGTCGAGTTCGCCGTCGTGCTGCTCGTAGATCCGCCCGAAGTAGTGCGGGAGGGTGCTGTCCGGGTGGTCGCCGTCGGTGAAGGTGTCGTGGTCCATCCACACATGGGTGGCCCCGTAGATCACGGCGCTGTCGTACTCGGAGTTCCAGTTGCCGTCGGCCGTGTCGGTGGGGTCCCACTGCGGGAAGCAGTCGAGGGGGCTCTCGAAGCCCAGGTTGCGGACGATGACGTTGTCCACGCCCTTGATCTGCAGGCTCGCGCCCTTGAAGCCGGCGTTCCTGCCGACGCCGATGATGGTGGTGTTGGCCGGGACGTCCGCCTTGATGTAGGCGTCCTGACGGGCGGCGGAGGCCCGGCGCAGGCCCTCGGGACTGTCGTCGGGCTCGGCGTCCAGGGTCTTGTCGCGGCCCCACACGGCCGGGTCGTACGTCTTCAGGTAGGCGTCGAAGTCGTAGCCGGGGACCGCGAACGACGCGCAGCTCGGGCCGTCGGCGTCGATCGTGCCCTTCACCTTGATGATCTTGGGTGCGGTGCCGCCGTCGGCGAGGGCGGCCTTGAAGGCGTCCCAGGTGGTGACGGTGTAGACGTGCGCGCGGTCGGCGGCGGCGCCGCCCGTGGTGCCGGTGCCGGAGGCGGCCCAGCCGTCGTTCGCCGCGAGGGTCTGGTGGGCGAGGTCCGGGTGCCGGGGCTGGGCGGAGGCGGTGCCGGTGACGGCGAGCGCGAGGGCTGTGCAGCCGACGAGGGTTCCTATGACACGTCCATGACATTTCTGTGTGCGCACTGTGCGGGTCTCCTCAGCTTGCGGGTGGCCAGGTGATCCAGGAGGTCGGGATGTCCTCGTGCAGCCGGACGACGTCGTGCCGGGCCACCACCCGGGTGCGCAGCAGCTCCTGCGCCACGAGCCGGGCCACGGCGATGGCCCCCGGCGGGTTGAAGTGCGTGTTGTCCTGCTCGGTGTCCGTCCAGTTGAAGTACTTCTTGGTCGCCTCGACCCCGAGCGACTGCCACAGCGCGAGCGACAGCGCCTCGATGTCGAGCAGCGCCACGCCCTCCTCCTGGGCGAGCGCGCGCATCGCCGCCGGATAGTCGCCGTGGGTCGGCACCGCGTTGCCGTCGGCGTCGAACTTCCTCCGCTCGACGGGGGTGGCGAGGACGGGCCGGGCGCCCTTGGCTCGCGCCCCGTCGACGTAGAGCCGCAGATAGTCCTGGTACGTGCTCCAGGGCTCGGTGTAGCGGGTGGGATCGGCGGACTTCTCGTCGTTGTGCGCGAACTGGACGATCAGCAGATCGTGCGGCCGGATCTCGGCGAGGATCGCGTCGAGCCGGCCCTCGTCGACGAAGCTCTTCGAACTGCGCCCGTTCACAGCGTGGTTGGCGACCTGCACCTCCTTCCGGAGGAAGAAGGGGATCGCCATTCCCCACCCCGTCTCCGGGGCGGCGTCGGCGTACTTCTGGGCGGCGGTGGAGTCACCGGCGATGTGGACCGTACGACGGTGGGGAGCGGCCTGGGCGGTGCCGTTGGCGGCGAGGCCGAGCGGGAGGGCGGCGAGCGCCGCCAGTGTTGCCTGTCTGCGCGTAAGGGACACGAAGGTGCACCTTTCAACAGGGAGGAGGAGGCTTACCTAGGGGCGCGGGGCTGCATCGATATGCGGCTCCGCCGCGTGGGCGCGACCGACCACAACGGCACTCAGCCGCGCCCACGACCGAAACCACCCCAGCTCAGTGGTGGCTCTTCCAGTCGGCCTGCGCCTTGTTCAGCTGGTCGGCCAACGTGTCCAGAAACTCCTTCGCACTCATCTTCCCGAGCAGCAACTTCTGGAAGTTCGGCTCGTTGTCCGCCTTGGAGATCGTGTTCCAGTCGGGCAGGTAGTAAGGCAACTGCACGATCTTCGTGTCGCCCCCGTTCAGCGCCTCGGCCGCCAGCTTCGTCGGCTCGGCCTGCTGGATCCACGTGTCCTTGGCCGCGTCGGTGTTCGCCGGGACCTGCCCGGCCGACTCGTTGAACTTGGAGTTCTCCGCGGCGGAGACGGCGAACTCGATGAACTTCCAGGCGGCCGCCTTGTTCTTGCTCGACTTGAACAGGCTCAGCCCGTCCACCGGGTTGGACACCTGCACCCGGGTGCCGTCGTCCAGCGTGGGATTCGGGATGCCCCGGAACTTGTCCTTGCCCAGTGCCTTCAGATGGTCCTGGTACGAGCCCAGGTTGTGGCTCAGCATGCCGATCGTGCCGCTGTCCCACTGGGCGACCATCTTCGTGAAGTCGTTGTTCACGTCGGCGGACGGGGTGTCCTTCTTGTAAAGCGCGACGTACTTCGCGAGAGCGGCCACGTTCTTGGGGTCGTTGACGGTGGTCTTGTCACCGTTCCAGAACGACGTGATCCCGGTCTGGCCGTAGACCGCGTCGAGGGCCGGCGCGATGGCGCCCTCACCGCCGCGAATGGTGAAGCCGAACTGGTTCTTGCCCTTGTCGGTGAGCTTGTCGGCGGCCGCGTAGAACTTCGACCAGGTCGTCGGCGCGTCCAGGCCGGCCTTCTTGAACAGGTCGGTCCGGTACCACAGCGTGCCGTTGTTCGCGGAGGTCGGCACCTGGTACAGCGCGTCCCCGCCGCCCGCCGCCTTGCTGACGTCGATCAGGTTCTGGCTCAGCTTTCCGTTCAGCGAGCTCTTCCGCAGCCGGCTGTCCAGCGGCTCCAGCGCGCCCTGCGCCCCGACCTCGGCGAGCATCGCGGTGCCCACGCCGCCGACGTCCGGCAGGCCGCCGCCCTGGATGGCGGTGTCGTACTTGGACTGGGCGCTGGCCGCCGGGATGCCGACGTACTTGACCTTGATGTCCGGGTACTTCTGCTCGAAGTCGGCGATGACCTGCTTCCAGATGTCGGTGCGGACACCGCCGTTGTTGTCCCAGAAGGTGATCGTGCCCTGGCCGGAACCCTCGTCACCCTTGCCACCCGTGCCGCCGCTGCCGTCGTCGCCGCAGGCGGTGGCGCTCAGCGCGAGCACGGAGCCCAGGGCGACGGCCGTTGCGGCGCGCCTGCTTCTGCGGATGCTGCTCTTCATCGGTCGGCTCTTCTCTGTTTCCGGGTTCGACGGTGAGGTGAGATCACGAACGGTTGGAAAGCGCTTGCTACGGAGGTGCGTCATTGCGGCTCCCGACAGGCGTACGGATGGGTTACAAGGGGTCGACCCGGAACCGGGTGAAGGCCGCCGCCCCGGCGTGCCCCGGTCCCTCGGGCGCGACGGCGAACAGGCCGAGCAGAGCACCGACCCACCGCCAGGGCGTGGCGGTGAAGACGGGACCGGAGGGGCGGAAGCCGTCCCCGGTGTCGGCGGCGAAGCGGCAGCGTGCGCCCGGACCGATCTCGATCCGCAGCCGGGCCTGCCCCTCGGTCGCGGGCCGCGGGTGCTCGGCGTCCCGCTCCGTCACCGCCGCGGCCTCGGCGAACCGGTGCACGAGCCGGACCGTCCCGTCCGCCACGCGCTCCAGCCCGATCCAGCCGAAGGCATCGCCGAGCACCGCCAGTCCGGCCCGCGCCCCCGGCACGGTGCCGTCCAATCGCAGCCCGACCTCGGCCAAGCACGGTGTGCCGGGCAGTCGCTGGGTGAGTACGTTCGGCAGTTCGCGCAGGTCGCGGTGGCCGGCCGAGCGTACGCAGGTCAGCCGCAGCCCGTCTGCGGAGTGCTGGGTTGCCCAGCCGCCCTGGGGGTTGGCGGCCCACTGCCACTGACGGCCGTACCGTCCGCCGGGGAAGTCGTCGTCGGTGGCGGGCGCGGCGGGCGGCTGCGGCGGCAGGTCGGGCCTGCGGTGTACGGCGACGGGGGCGCCCTCGTCCCCGATCACCGGCCAGCCGGCCTCGCTCCAGCGCATCGGCTGCAGGTGGACGACCCTGCCGTACGCGCCCCGCTGCTGGAAGTGCAGGAACCAGTCCTCGCCGGCCGGGGTGCGCACCCAGCCGCCCTGGTGCGGCCCGTTGACGTCGGTGTCCTTCTGCTCCAGGACGATCCGCTCCTCGTACGGCCCGAAGAAGCCGCGCGAGCGGAAGGCGCCCTGCCAGCCGGTCTCCACCCCGCCGGCCGGTGCGAGGATCCAGAACCAGCCGTCGTGCCGGTAGAGCTTGGGGCCCTCCAGGGTGAACCAGCCGGGGATGCGGTCACCGTCGACGATCACCTTGCCCTCGTCGAGCAGGGTGGTGCCGTCGGGGTGCATACGGTGGCCGGTGAGGCGGTTGTTGGCGCCGGCCCGGGACCTGGCCCAGGCGTGCACGAGGTAGGCCTCACCGGTCTCGTCGTCCCACAGGGGGCACGGGTCGATCAGGCCCTTGCCCTCCTTGACGAGGTGCGGGGCCGTCCAGGGGCCCCGGATCTCGGGCGCGTTGACCTGGAAGACACCCTGGTCGGGGTCGCCCCAGAAGATCCAGAAACGGTCGTCGTGGTGTCTGATCGACGGTGCCCAGACCCCGCGGTCGTGCCGCGGCGACGCGAACTCGTCCTCCGGCTCCAGGCGTTCGAGGGCGTGGCCGACGAGGGTCCAGTGGACCAGGTCGCGCGAGTGCAGCAGCGGCAGACCGGGGGCACGGCCGAAGCTGGAGGCGGTGAGGTAGAAGTCGTCGCCGACGCGGACGACGTCCGGGTCCGACCAGTCGGCGTTCAGGACCGGGTTGCGGTACGTCCCGTGGGTCACTGGCTCACCGCCTTGCGCACCAGCGCCGCCGCGTCCTGCCGGTCGAGGCGGCCGTCGGCGACGACCGTGACGATCCGCCGTACGACGGTCTCGCCGGGCGGGATCGGCAGCCGCTCCTCGGACGCCAGCGAGGAGCCCACCCCCGGGTACTCGGTGCTGCGGACGAACCAGGGGTCGCGCCGGGTGTCCTCCGTGGCCCCGGCGAAGACCAGCGTCCAGCCCGCGCCCGCGAGGGCGAGCCAGCCGGCGCGGGCGCCGTGCACCGCCGACTCGCCCTCCCGGTCGGCGGTGAAGACCTCCGCGGCGGCGGCCTCCTTGCGGGCCCGCCAGAAGAAACCGCCGTAGGCGGCGCCGGGGCGCCCGTTGGTGGCCGGGCTGCCGATGGACAGTGGGCCGGGGGTGACATTGGTGAGGGAGAAGGTGAAGTCGAGCGCCCAGGCGGAGGGGCCCAGTCCGGTGGCCGCGACGATACGGCGTTCGCGGAATAACTCGGTTCCCGCGGCGATCCAGCGCAGTTCCTCGACGAAGCCGTCGGGGTCGCGGAGCTGGAAGGACACGTGGCGCTGGCTGCCGTGGTCGCCCGGCTCGGTCGGGCCCCGGCCGCGGACGAAGGTGCGCCCGCCCCAGAAGTTGTGCCCCTCGACATCGGGAACGGCGACACCGACGCCGAGGTGGTGGGTGTGGTCGGCGGGGCTGAGTTCGGTGACCGCCGTGCCGGCCAGGGTGGTGACGGGGTGCAGATAGGGGCGCGGGGAGAGCCGGGCCGGCAGCTCGGGACGGGTGACGTAGCGGCCGACCGGGCGGCCCGCGACCCGCAGGACCGGGTTGTCGTTGGTCGTCATCAGGTGCTCACCTCTTTCGGTGGGGCCCAGGAGGCGCCCAGCTCGGAGTAGAGGCCGAGGGTGTCGGCGGCGGCCGCGACCAGAGAGTCGATGCCGGGTACGATCCGGCGGTTCTCCTCCGGGACCAGACGCCAGGCGTCTGCGGGCAGGGCGGCCGGGTCGTCGGCCAGCCGGATCGCCTCGACGACCTTCATGAAGGCGCCGGTCGACTCGGGTTCGACCAGCAGGTCCGCGCCGGTGGTGACGTGGTCGACGAGGTTCTCCAGCAGGTCGGTGCGCTCGTACTCGGTCTCCTCGGGCCCGTGGCCCGCGCGCTGGAGCAGCACGCGGTCCTGCTTGTACCAGTAGGTGATCCGGCCGGCGGAGCCGTGCACCAGGACGTACGGCTCCCCCGGCTGCTCGGCGCACAGGGTCGCGGCGACGGTGACCGGGCCGAGCGCGGTGGCCACCCGGACGCAGGAGGTGTCGTCGGACTCGATGTCGTTGGCGCGCAGCAGTTCGGTCTCGATGCCGGTGACGTCCTCGGCGCGGGTCGTGCCGAGGACGGCGAGGCTGGTGGCGACGGCGTGGGCGAGGGGGTTGGTGAGGACCCCGTCGATCACGTCGTCGCCGTTCAGCCGGCGCTTGCCGGCCCAGGGCGCCCGCCGGTAGTAGGCCTCGTCACGTGCCCAGGCCCCGGCGCCGCCGACCCCCCTCACCACGCCGATCGCGCCCTCGGCGATCATCCGGCGGATCGCGGGCACGGCGTGCGAGCCCAGCGACTGGAACCCGACCTGACAACCGACCGAGGCCCTCGCGACCCCGTCGGCCATGCGCCGGAACTCGGCGTAGGACGGCGTGGGCGGCTTCTCCAGCAGGATGTGCACACCCCGGTCGGCGGCGATCAGCGCCAGGTCCGTGTGGGTGGGGATGGGGGTGCAGATCACGGCGATCCGGGCTCCGGTGGCGTCGAGGAGGGCCCCGAGGTCGGCGGACTGCTCCGGTGTGCCCAGGCCGTCCGGGATCTCCTCGTCCGCCAGCGGGGTCAGTTCGCAGATCCCCGCCAGCCGGACGGCTCCCTTCGCCTGGAGCCGGTGGATGTTGCCGAGGTGCCAGCGGCCGTGGCCGCGCGCGCCGGCCAGAACGATCGGTACGGTTGTGCTCATGGACGCATCCTCCCTGTGTCCGTACCGAGGGTTACCTGCCGGGGTCTCATCCCTTCACCGCTCCCGCACTGAAACCGGTGATCAGCCACTTCTGGATGAAGGCGAACACGATCACCACCGGTACGGCCGCGACGATGCCGCCCGCCGCCAGCGCGCCCAGGTCGACGCTGTCCGCGCTCATCAGGGTGTTGAGCCCGACCGGGATGGTCTGCTTGCTCTGGTCGGACAGGAACATCAGGGCGAACAGGAAGTGGTTCCAGGCGTGCACGAACGCGAAGGAGCCGACGGCGATCAGCCCTGGGCGCAGCAGCGGCAGGACGACGATGCGGAACGCGGTGAAGCGGTCGCAGCCGTCCACCCAGGCGGCCTCCTCCAGGGAGTACGGCACGTTCCGGATGAAGCCGCTGATGAGGATCATCGACAGGGGCAGTTGGAAGACGGTCTCGGCGAGGATGACACTGCCGAGCGAGTTGATCATCTGGAGCTTGGCGAAGATCTGGAACAGCGGCACCAGCAGCAGCGCGCCGGGGACGAACTGGGAGCACAGCAGCGCCAGCATGAACGCGCGTTTGATCCTGAAGTCGAAGCGGGCGAGGGCGTAGCCGCCGGCCAGCGCGACGACCGTGGTCAGGAGCAGGGTGGCGACGCCGACCAGCACGCTGTTCTGGAAGTACGTGCCGAAGCTCCGCTCCGTCCACACCTTCTGGAAGTGGTCGAAGGTGACCGGCCAGGGCACCAGCGAGGTCGAGCCGGCCGGGCGCAGGGCGAAGAGCAGGATCCAGTAGAACGGGATCAGGGTGAAGAGCAGGTAGACCGACAGCGGGACGTAGATCTGCCAGCGGGGGACCTCGTCCCATGCGCGGCGCTTCCCGCGTGACCGGGCCGGTTCGGGTGCCACACGCTCGGGTGCGGGCGCGATCTCGGTGATCACTTCTGGTCACCTCCGAACTTGCTCAGCCGCAGATAGACGATCGAGCAGAAGAGCAGGATCACGAACGCGACCGTGGTCAGGGCGGACGCGTAGCCGAAGTTGTGGGCGTCGACGCTGGTGTTGGCGATGTAGAGCGGGAGTGTCGTGGTCTCGCCCGCGGGACCGCCGCCGGTCAGGGTGTAGAGCAGGTCGACGTTGTTGAACTCCCACACCGCGCGCAGCAGTGTCGACAGGACGATGGCGTCCTTCAGATGGGGCAGCGTGATGTGCCAGAACTGCTTCAGGCGACTCGCGCCGTCGACCTCGGCGGCCTCGTACAGGTCCTTGGAGACGGACTGGAGGTCGGCGAGGATGAGGATCGCGAAGAACGGGACGCCCCGCCACAGGTCGGCGACGACCGCCGCCGGGAAGACGGTCGAGGTGTCCGACAGCCAGCTGGTGCCGTAGGAGCCGATCCCCATGTCGGCGAGGTAACGGGTGATGCCGGTCTGGGAGTTGTAGAGCAGCACCCAGATCGCGGAGGTCAGCACGCCGGAGACCGCCCACGGGGAGAAGACCAGGGCGCGGCCCAGCGCCCGTCCGGCGAAGGTCTGGTTGACGATCAGGGCGAGGGCGAGACCGCAGAGCAGCTGGAGTCCGACCTCGACGACGACCCACTTCGCGCTGAAGGTGAGCGTGTCCCAGAACTGAGGGTCGTGCGCGAAGGCCTGGGTGAAGTTGTCGAAGCCCGCGAATCCGTTCCGCCACGGCTTGGTGGGGTTGTAGTTCTGCAGGCTGTAGTAGAAGACGCTGATGACCGGGTAGGCGATGAAGCCCAGCATGAGCAGGGCCGCCGGGGCGATCAGCAGGTACGGGAGCCTGCGTGGCGTCGCGGAGGCACGGCGCCGCCGGGGTGGCGCGGGCGGTTTCGCCACGGCTGCGGCTTGGGCCATGACTGTTCTCCGTTCTGGTGCGTCGTGCGGTCTCGTGCGGCCTGGTGCGGGGGGGGGAAGCGCTTTCTTCGTGGGCAGGGGCCGGGGCGTCGGCCTCGACGGGTGGGTCAGCCCGCGTACGGGTCCGCGACCTTGCCCGGGCGGGCGAGGAACTCGAAGTCGCAGCCGGTGTCGGCCTGGGTGATCTGGTCGTTGTAGAGCGCGCCGTAACCGCGCTCGTAGCGGGTGGGCGGTGGCGTCCACCGCGCCCTGCGCCGCTGGAGTTCCTCGTCGTCCACGTCGAGCCGCAGGGTGCGCGCCTCGACGTCCAGGGTGATCAGGTCTCCGGTACGGACCAGCGCGAGCGGGCCGCCGATGTAGGACTCGGGCGCCACGTGCAGCACGCAGGCGCCGTAACTCGTCCCGCTCATCCGGGCGTCGGAGATCCGCACCATGTCGCGTACGCCCTGCTTGAGCAGGTGGTCCGGGATCGGGAGCATGCCGTACTCGGGCATGCCCGGGCCGCCCTTGGGCCCGGCGCCCCGCAGGACGAGCACGCTGTCGGCGGTGATGCCGAGGGCGGGGTCGTTGATGGTGCGCTGCATCGTCCGGTAGTCGTCGAAGACGACCGCGGGACCGGTGTGCTTGAGCAGGTGCGGCTCGGCGGCGATGTGCTTGATGACCGCGCCGTCCGGGCAGAGGTTGCCGCGCAGCACCGCGACGCCGCCCTCGTCGGCGACCGGGTTGTCCCGGGGGCGGATGACGTCGTCGTCGTGCACCCGGGCGCCGGCGATCTGCTCGCGCAGCGTGTCGTGGGAGACGGTCGGCCGGTCGAGGTGGAGCAGGTCGGTGATGCGGGAGAGGAACCCGGGCAGGCCGCCGGCGAAGTGGAAGTCCTCCATGAGGTACGTCCGTCCGCCGGGGCGGACGTTGGCCAGCACCGGGACGGTGCGGGCGATGCGGTCGAAGTCGTCGAGGGTGAGGCGGATCCCTGCGCGTCCGGCCATGGCGATCAGGTGGATCACGGCGTTGGTGGAACCGCCGAGGCCGAGGACGGTGGTCACCGCGTCCTCGAAGGCCTCACGGGTCAGGATGTCGGACAGCTTGCGGTCCTGGTGGACCAGTTCGACGATCCTCAGGCCGGACGCGGCGGCCATCCGGTCGTGCCCGGAGTCCACGGCGGGGATGCTGGACGCGCCCGGCACGGTCACGCCGAGTGCTTCCGCGGCGGCGGTCAGCGTGGACGCGGTGCCCATGGTCATGCAGTGGCCGGGCGAGCGGGCGAGGCCGCTCTCCAGCTCGGCCATCTCGCAGTCGCCGATGAGGCCGGCGCGCTTGTCGTCCCAGTACTTCCACATGTCGGTGCCGGAGCCGAGGACCTCACTGCGCCAGTGCCCGGGGAGCATCGGCCCGGCGGGCACGAAGACGGTGGGCAGGTCGACGCTCGCGGCGCCCATGAGGAGGGCGGGCGTGGACTTGTCGCAGCCGCCCATCAGGACGGCGCCGTCGACCGGATAGGACCGCAGCAGCTCCTCGGTCTCCATCGAGAGCATGTTGCGGTAGAGCATGGGGGTCGGCTTCTGGAAGGTCTCGCTGAGGGTGGAGACCGGGAACTCGAGGGGGAAGCCGCCCGCCTGCCACACTCCCCGCTTGACGGCCTGCGCCCGATCCCTTAGATGCACATGACAAGGATTGATGTCGGACCAGGTGTTGAGGATCGCGATGACGGGCTTGCCCAGGTGCTCCTCGGGCAGGTAGCCGAGCTGCCGGGTACGGGCCCGGTGACTGAAGGAGCGCAGTCCGTCGGTGCCGTACCACTGGTGGCTTCGGAGCTCTTCCGGCTTCTTCATGTCCGGCCGCTTCATATGGCCCACCTCGCGGCGATGGCGGCGACCTCGGCGCGTTCGTCCTCGGGCAGCGGTCTGCTCGGCGGGCGGACGTCCCGGCGGCACAGTCCGAGGGAGGCCAGGGCCTCCTTGACGACGGTGACGTTGTTGGCGGAGCCGTTCATGGCGCGCAGCTCCTCGAAGCGGCGGATCTGCTCCCAGACCTTCATCGCGGCCGGGTAGTCACCGGATCGAAGCGCTTCGATCATGTTCAGCGAAACGGCCGGAGCGACGTTCACCAGCCCCGAGGTGAAGCCGGTGGCGCCCGCGGAGAAGTACGAGGGGGCGTACGGCTCGGCCAGGCCCGCCACCCACACGAAGCGGTCCAGGCCCGCGTCCCGGGCGAAGGCGGCGAACCGCGCCGCGTCCGGCACCGCGTACTTCACGCCGATCACGTTCGGGCAGGCGTCGGCGAGCTCGGCCAGTCGGGCGCCGGTGAGCTGGGCGTTGCGGATGTACGGAACCACGCCCAGTTCGGGGACGGCCTCGGCGATGGCGCGGTGGTAGTCGACCCAGCCGGACTGGGAGACGTAGGGGTGCACGGGCTGGTGCACCATCACCATCTGCGCGCCGTGCTCACCCGCGTGCCGGGCGGAGGCGACGGCGGTCGGCACGTCGTGCCCGACGCCCACCAGGACGACGGCGCGTTCCGCGGCCTCCTCCAGGGTCAGCTCCGTGACGAGACGGCGCTCCTCGGGGCTGAGGGCGTAGAACTCGCCGGTGTTGCCGCCCGGCGTGAGCGTGGTGATGCCGCCGTCGAGCAGGCGACGCAGCAGGGCCCGGTGGATGTCCTGGTCGACGCTGCCGTCCGCGGCGAACGGGGTCACCGGGATCGCCACCACGTCGGCCAGAGCGGCCCGCTGGGTCTCGAACGTCGCGCTCATTCCTGACCTTCCTCTGCGTGGGCGTGGGGGAACGCGCGCCGCACGAACGACGCGATGTGCGCGTGCAGGGCGGCCGCCGCGCCGTCCGCGTCGCCGGCCAGGGCGAGCCGCAGGATCTCCCGGTGCTCGTCGGCCTCCCGCTCCCAGGAGGGGTCGGCGGCCCAGGCGACGGCCGACACCAGGGCGGCCTGGTCGCGGACCTCGTCGAGCATCCGACCGAGCAGCGGATTCCCGCACGGCAGGTACAGCGCGCGGTGGAACTCACGGTTGGCCAGGGAGCGTTCGGCGGTGTCGGTGGCCGCGTCGGCCCGGTTCAGGGCGTCGCGGGCGTCGTCGAGGGACGCGCCCCGGCGCACGGCACGCCTGAGGGCCTCCGGTTCGAGCAGCAGCCGCACGTCGTAGACCTCGCTCGCCATGTCCGCGTCCACCATGCGCACCGTGACGCCCTTGTACTGGCTCATCACCACCAGCCCGGTCCCGGCCAGCGTCTTGAGCGCCTCGCGCACCGGGGTCTTGGACACCCCGAACTGCGCGGCGAGCTCGGTCTCGACCAGGGCCTGACCGGGCGTCAACTGCCCGGTGAGGATGCGGTGTTTGATCCCTTCCAGCACGTACTGCGTGCGGGACGGGATCGGCGTGGGCACAGAGGTCATGCGCGCCTCTCGGTGTCGCGTATCCGATGTCGTGTATCGCGTCTCATATATGACGTACGAAGTACGACGCGACGAAGGTAGGAGGGCGCGTGTGTTTCGTCAATGCTTCCGGCAGCGGAAGTTGAGGTTGCCGAGGCGGAAGGGTCAGAGGGTTCGCGTCTCACCCTCGCGGGCGGTGTCGGTGGGCCGCCCGGCGGCCACGGCGGCGCGGGCGGTCGCCGTCTCGCGGGAGAGCGTCGGCCCCACGTGAGTGACCAGCAATTCCTGCACACCCGCCGCCCGCGCGACGCGTCCGGCGTCCTCCGGGGTCAGATGGACCTGTTCGCCATCGCGATGCTCGTCGATGTCCGCCTCGCACAGGAACAGGTCCGCGCGGGCGGCGAGTTCGGTGAGCGCGTCGCAGGGGCCGCTGTCACCCGAGTACGCCAGGACGCTTCCCTGGCTCTCGGCGCGCAACCCGTAGGCCTCGGTGTCGTGGACGACGGCGCGGGCGGTGAGGCGGAGGTTCCAGTGCCGGACGGTGTGCTCGTCGTACAGGGGGCGGAAGTCCAGGACGTGGCTCAGCCACTTCACGTCCGACCGGCCGAGGAAGGCCGCGAGACGGCGGGCGCAGTCCTGGGGCGCGTACACCGGGATCGGCGCGGGCGGGGTGAGTCCGCCGAAGGCGAAGGCGTAGGCGGCGGCGAGCAGGTCGGCACTGTGGTCGGCGTGCAGGTGCGAGATCCAGATCGCCGTGAGCCGTGCCGGGTCCGTGTGCCGCTGCAACTCGGCGAAGGTTCCGGTGCCCGCGTCCACCCACACCTCGGCGCCCCCGCCGCGCAGCAGGTACCCGGAGCAGGGGCGGCCGGGGCCGGGGTGCGGGGAGGCGGTGCCGAGGATCGTGAGACTGAGGGGCATGGTGGGGAGAGTACGGTCGCACGGCCCCGGCCCGCCCGCCGTTTGCGCCGATCTACGGTCGCCTCGTCCTGTTTGCGGCCGGAGCCACGTGGGTGGTCCGGCAACGCCGCGAGCGAGCGTGCCAGGCGTCGCGCGGGTCGGACAGGCCCTACGGGCGCCACTCCGGGGCACGTCCGCTCAGCCCCACCGTCCGGTCCAGCAGCGGTGCGCCGTCCGGGACGGGCACGACCGGACCGAAGATGGCGGGACGGTCCGGAGCTTCGGCGGCGGCGCGGAGGAAGCCGTACGACGCCTCCAGCGCGGCCGGGTCGGGGACGTACTCCTGGCCGGTGGCGCGGGCCAGGTCCCAGCCGTGGACGACCAGCTCGTCGACGGCGACGGCTCCCGCGACCGCGCCGGGCAGGTCCACGCCGCCCGCGCGGGTCATGCCGGTCCAGGCGTCCGGGTCGCGCCATGCCTCGGCGAGTTCGTCGAACACCTTGGGCAGCTCCTCACGCCAGCCGGGGCCGATGTCCGGCACGGCCGTGTTCGGGTTGGTGTCGGTGGTGGCACCGAGGTCCTTGCGGGCGGCGTCCCGGAAGGCGGCGGCGAGGCCCACCAGGTGGCCCAGCAGATGACGCACCGCGTAGTCCGGACAGGGCGTGGCGGCCGAGAGCTGCTCGTCGGTCACGGCCTCGGCGAGCCGCGCCACGACCAGGGTCTGCGGGCCGAGGTCGAGGATCGTGTCGGTCATGGCTTGCTCCTTCGGGGCTGCGGTACCGGTACGGAGGGTGGACCGGGCGGGGCGGGGAAACTCATCGGTGGCCCGGGGAGTTTCCAGGGCGCCTGCCCGATGCCCGCGGGCAGGCCTTAGACCCAAGATGACCAGGCATGACCACCTCCTGGACCGTGACCCGCCTGCTCCGTGACCGCAACGCGGCCCTCTACCTCACCGGCGTCGTGGTGTCCGGTTTCGGCACCTCCGCGCTCTGGCTCGTGTCGGGCGTCTGGGTCAAGGACCTCACCGGATCCAACGGCCTCGCCGCCCTGTGCACCGCCGCCCTCTGGGCCCCCACCCTCGCCGGGCCGGCTCTCGGCACCCTCGCCGACCGGTTCCGCCGCAAGCCCCTCCTGATCCGGGTCAATCTCGGTCTCGCCGGGCTCCTGCTCCCCCTCTGGACCGTCGACTCACCCTCCGCCGTCCCCCTGCTGCTCACCGTCCTCGTCTGCTACGGCGCGGCGGGAGTCGTCGAGGACGCGGCCGACTCGGCCCTCGTCGCCACCGCCGTCGACCCCGCCCTGCTCGGCGATTTCAACGGGCTGCGGATGACCGCCCGCGAGGGGACGAAACTGGTCGCCCCGCTGACCGGCGCCGCTCTCTACGCGGCGTACGGCGGGCCGAGCGTCGCGATGCTGGACGCCGGCACGTTCGTGCTGGCGGCGGGAGTGTGCGCGCTGCTCCGGGTCCGCGAGGAACACCCGGGGCCGGCCGGCGACGACTGGTGGCGGCAGACCGTGGAAGGCGCCCGTCTCCTGTGGGCCCGCACCACGCTCCGTCCGCTCGTCCTGGCCGGCGGGGCGACCATGTGCCTCACCGCGCTCGGCAGCAGCCTGAACTACGCCGTCGTGGACGCCCTCGGCCACTCCCCCGCCTACACGGGCGTGCTGTACGCCGTCCAGGGCGTCGGGTCGGTCGCGGTCGGGCTGGTCTCCGGGCCGGCGCTGCGCCGGCTCGGTGAGCGCCGGTTCGCGGCGTACGGCATCGCGCTGACGGCGGTCGCGGTGGCCGCGCGGGCGCTGCCGTACGACGCGGTGGTGCTGGCGTGCAGCGCGGCGGGCGGGCTGGGGCTGCCCTGTGTGCTGGTCGCCGCCTACACCGCCGTACAGCGGGAGATCCCGGCCGACGCCCTGGGACGGGTGACCGCGACCGCCGACACGCTGATGTTCACGCCCAACGTGATCGGTCTGGCCGTCGGGGCCGCCCTCGTCGGACTCGTGGACCACCGGCTGTTGCTGGTGCTCCTCGGCGGCGCGCTGCTCGCCACCGCCGGGTCACTGGCTCAGCGCAGCGCCTCCCGCACCGCCGAGAGGTCCCCGTCCGACGCCAGCCCGGCGTGATACAGCCGCAGTTCCGTCGCCCCCAGCTCCCGCGCCCGCGCCGCGTCCGCCGCGAGGGTGCGGGGGCTGCCGCCCATGCCGGAGACGATGGTGAAGTTGGCGGCGATCACCGCGCCCTCGCGGCCCTGCTCGGCGAACGGTACGAGCGGTTCCGGGCCGCCCGCGCAGGGGACGACCACGCCGTCCGCGACGGACAGGATGTGCGCGGGGTCCACGCCCGGGTTGGCGCCGCAGTGGTAGGGCACCGGGTCGGCGTGCAGCAGCACCTGGAAGCCGTCGGGTGCGGCGGCGCGGACGGCGGCGACCGCGTCCTCCTGGAGGGTGCGGGCGGTCCGGTCGCGCCACGCGCGCGTGGCGGCCGCCGTCTCCTCGCCGAGGAGCTTCTCCACCCCCGCCCAGGCCCCGTCGTCCGCGACGCCCTGCCACAGGGGCTCCAGCGCGGCCCGTACGGAGGCCGCCAGCTCGTCGGCGTCCAGGCCTTCCGCGGAGTAGCCCTCGCGGCAGGCCGGGCAGAAGCACAGCGCCATCAGGTACTGGCCGGCGTCCCCGAGGCCGACGCCGGCGGTCTTGTCGTGGGCGTGCAGGTGCTGCAGCCCGTACCAGCCGAGGGACTCCAGCTCCGTGCCCCGCGCTCCGGGCCGTACGGCGGCCTCGGCGGCCAGGTCGACCAGGTACGCGCGCGTGGCGGACTGGGCGATGCAGGGCGCCCAGGGGTACCGGTCGCCGTAGGCGTTGACGACCGAGGTGCCGGGGTGTTCTGCGCCGAGGCGGGAGTTGTGGGCGAGGACCACCCAGGTGTGCACCTCGAGGCCGGCCGCCGCGAGGGCGTCGGCGGCCTGCCCGTAGGCGTCGCCGGGGGCCCAGTCGCCCGCGGGGTACGGGCTCGGGGTGCGGCCCGCCCAGTGGTCGCCAGGCGGGTAGAGCACGGCGGCGTGCTCGGCGGTGACGATGCGGTGGCGCGGATGGCGGGGGGTCAGCGCGCGCGTGGAGTGGTAGGCGGCGGCGAGGGTCACCTGCTCGACACCGAGCGCGGCGATCCGTGCGGGCGCCTCCGGGTCCCCGTTGACGTCCCAGGGGTAGACGAACGTCGACGTCTTCACACGTCCTCCTCGAGCAGTGCGTACCCGCGCTCGATCAGCTGAGCGAGCTGCTTGACATGATCCTCGGTCGGCTCGTGCAGCGGGGGCCGCACCTCGCCCACGTCCAGCCCGCGCAGCCGTACGGCCGCCTTGACCAGGGCGACGGCGTAGCCGCGGCCCTGGGCGCGCAGTTCGACGAACGGGCGGTAGAAGCCGTCCAGGAGGCGGTGGGCGGTGGCGTCGTCGCCCGTCTCCAGGGCGCGGTGGAAGGCGAGGGCGATCTCGGGCGCGAAGCAGAACACGGCGGAGGAGTACAGGCCGATGCCGATGCCGCGGTAGGCGAGCTGGGTCTGCTCGGCGGTGGGCAGGCCGTTGAAGTACAGGAAGTCGCCGGGGGTCTCGGTGCGGACGGCGCTGACGATCCGCTGCATCAGGTCCAGGTCGCCGAGGCCGTCCTTGAAGCCGATTATGCCCTCGGTCCGCGCCAGCTCCGCCACGGTCGCGGGGGTGAACACCGCGTTGTCGCGCTGGTAGACGATCACGGGCAGTTCGGTGGCCGCGGCGATCTCCCGGTAGTGGCGCAGCAGCCCCTCCTGGCCGGGGACGACGAGATAGGGCGGCATGGCGAGCAGGCCGTCGGCCCCGGCCGCCCGGGCCAGTGCCGCGTACCGCACGGCGAGCGCGGTGCCGTATCCGGCGCCCGCGATGACCGGTACGCGCCCCTCGGCCGCCTCGACGGCCGCCCGCACGCAGGCCTCGAACTCCTCCGGCAGCAGGGCGTGGAACTCGCCGGTGCCGCAGCAGGCGAACACGGCGGCGGCGCCCGCCTCGACACCCCGGCGCACGTGCGTGCGGTAGACGTCGAGGTCGACGGAGCCGTCCGGGCCGTACGCGGTGACTGGGAAGAACAGCGGCCCCCGGGGGTCACGGAGACGAGCGGCGAGAGGGGCTGGCGTCACGGGCTCTCCCTGTCGGTGCATACTTCTGATCGACGTCTATATTTCTGAACGCGCCCACGCTAAGGGCCCCACTCAAGGCGGGTCAAGCGCGCAAACGAGCAATAAGAGAAGGGATTTGCGCAGTCCACGGGTCCACTTGACCTGGTGCGCCGACCCTCCCTAACGTGTCCACGCATGTGAATGCCGGACAAGCATCCGCACATCGGATGCGCCGCCCGAGCCAAGGAGACCCAGGATGCCCGCACCCCGCACCGTTCTGCTCACCGGCGCCGCAGGCGGGCTCGGCACCCTGATGCGCGACCTGCTCCCGGAGTACGGCTACGAGCTGCGCCTGTTCGACGTGCGCCCCATCGAGGAAGCGCCCGAGGCCATCGTCGCCGACCTCGCCGACAAGGAGGCGCTGCGCGAGGCGGTCCGGGGCGTCGACGCGATCCTCCACCTCGCGGGCATCTCCCTGGAGGCACCGTTCGAGAAAATTCTCAGGGCGAACATCGAGGGCACCTACAACCTCTACGAGGCGGCCCGCCAGGAGGGCGTGCCGCGCATCGTCTTCGCCTCCTCCAACCACGCGGTGGGCTTCACCCCGGCCCCCCGGGACGGCGCCCCGCTGATCCCGATCGACACGCCGCGCCGCCCGGACACCTTCTACGGCCTGTCGAAGTCCTTCGGCGAGGACCTCGCGCAGTTCTACTGGGACAAGCACG
The DNA here is from genome assembly GCF_042891955.1 of Streptomyces sp. NPDC001843. NCBI lineage: Bacteria > Bacillati > Actinomycetota > Actinomycetes > Kitasatosporales > Streptomycetaceae > Streptomyces > Streptomyces sp. NPDC001843. The sequence goes on from NZ_JBIATQ010000001.1 coordinate 25,118, forward strand.
GCCTGGAGACCGTCTCCGTGCGCATCGGCTCCTGCTTCGCGGAGCCGACCAACGTGCGCATGCTCTCCGTGTGGATGAGCCCGGCCGACGGCGCCCGTCTCTTCCACGCCGCGCTGACCGCCGAGGACGTCGGCCACACAGTCGTCTACGGCTCCTCCGCCAACACCCGTCTGTGGTGGGACCTGAGCACGGCACGTGCGCTCGGCTACGAGCCGCAGGACGACTCCGAGCCGTTCGCCGAGAAGCTCATCGCCGAGCAGGGTGAACTCGACCCGGAGAACCCGGCCCACACCCACCTCGGCGGACCGTTCGTGAGCGACCCGCCGATCTGGCCGTACTGACCGGGAATCCACCCCGTGCGGCGGCGGGCGGGCACCGAACGGGCCCGCCCGCCGCCGTAAGCGGGCATCCGCGCCGCCCGATCCCACCCCTCCCCCGGCGGCCACGCAGGTCCGAGGCGGTCATCCCACGCCGCGAACGGGCACATTCGGGCAGCATCGGGCCCGCAACAGACCTGGTCACCGCCTCCTCCCCGCTGTACAAATTCCCCCAAGGCCCCACCGGGCCCGAACGGGCAGCCCAGCAGGGAGGCGGGTGACGACATGGGAACCAGGACGGCGGAGGAACGCCAGCGCGAGATCGTACGGGCCGCTCGGGCCACCGGCTCCGTCGACGTCACCGCGCTCGCCGCCGAACTGGGCGTTGCCAAGGAGACCGTCCGGCGCGATCTGCGCGCCCTGGAGGACCACGGTCTGGTGCGTCGCACGCACGGCGGGGCCTATCCGGTGGAGAGCGCCGGGTTCGAGACGACGCTCGCCTTCCGTGCCACCAGCCACGTACCGGAGAAGCGCCGGATCGCGGCCGCCGCGGCCGAGCTGCTCGGAGACGCGGAGACCGTCTTCGTCGACGAGGGCTTCACCCCGCAGCTCATCGCCGAGAACCTGCCCGCGGACCGGCCGCTGACCGTGGTCACCGCGTCCCTGCCGGTCGCCGGCGCGCTCGCCGGGGCCGAGAACGTCTCCGTCCTGCTGCTCGGCGGCCGGGTCCGTCCCGGCACACTGGCGACCGTCGACCACTGGACGACGAAGATGCTCGCCGGCTTCGTCCTCGACCTCGCCTACATCGGCGCCAACGGCATCTCCCGCGAACACGGCCTGACCACGCCCGACCCGGCGGTCAGCGAGGTCAAGGCCCAGGCGATCCGCGCCGCCCGGCGCACCGTCTTCGCGGGCGTGCACACCAAGTTCGGCGCGGTCAGTTTCTGCCGGTTCGCCGAGATCGGCGCGCTGGAGACGATCGTGACGAGCACGCTGCTGCCGACGGCCGAGGCCCACCGGTACTCGCTGCTCGGCCCGCAGGTGATCCGGGTCTGACCTTCCCACCACACGCACCCCCGAGGGGATCACACGCACCCCGATACCCCTTATGTCCCCATACCTCCAGGAGCGATCCATGCGAACCCAGAGCCGACGACGGCCACCGCGAGCCACGCTCGCCCTGGCCGCCGCAGGGACGCTGCTCGCCCCGCTGCTCTCCGGCTGCTGGGTCGGTGCGGGCGGGTCCGGTTCCGGCGGCGACTCCATCAACGTCCTGATGGTCAACAACCCGCAGATGACCGAGTTGCAGAAGCTCACCGCCGCCCACTTCACCGAAGAGACCGGCATCAAGGTCAACTTCACCGTCCTGCCCGAGAACGACGTCCGCGACAAGATCAGCCAGGACTTCGCCAACCAGGCCGGCCAGTACGACGTGGCCACCCTCTCCAACTACGAGATCCCGATCTACGCCCGCAACGGCTGGCTGCGCGAGATGGACTCCTACGTGGCCAAGGACCGGGCGTACGACCAGCAGGACGTCCTGGGGACCATGCGCCAGTCCCTCACCGCCGACGACGGCAAGCTCTACGGCCAGCCCTTCTACGGCGAGTCGTCCTTCCTGATGTACCGCAAGGACGTGTTCAGGGCGAAGGGCCTGACGATGCCCGCGCACCCGACCTGGACCCAGGTCGCGGACCTGGCGGCGAAGGTGGACGGGGCCAGGCCGGGGATGAAGGGCATCTGTCTGCGCGGCCTGCCCGGCTGGGGCGAACTGATGGCACCCCTCACCACGGTCGTGAACACCTTCGGCGGCACCTGGTTCGACAAGGACTGGAAGGCCCGCCTCGACTCCCCCGGGTTCGAGAAGGCGACGAAGTTCTATGTGGACCTGGTCCGCGCGCACGGCGAGTCCGGGGCCGCCCAGTCCGGGTTCGCCGAGTGCCTCAACAACATGACCCAGGGCAAGGTCGCCATGTGGTACGACGCCACCTCGGCGGCCGGTTCCCTGGAGGCGAAGGGCTCCCCGGTCAAGGGCAAGCTGGGCTACGCCCCCGCCCCGGTCGAACGGACCAAGTCCTCCGGCTGGCTCTACACCTGGGCCTGGGGCATCCAGAAGGCCTCCCACAACCCGGACAAGGCCTGGAAGTTCGTCTCCTGGGCCTCCAGCAAGCAGTACGAACAACTGGTCGGCGACAAGATCGGCTGGTCGAACGTCCCGGCGGGCAAGCGCGCGTCGACGTACACCAACGCCGCCTACCGCAAGGAGGCCGCCGCCTTCCAGGACATGACGAAGGACGCCATCGAGAACGCCCGTCCGAACGACCCGGGGGTGCAGCCGCGCCCCGCGCCCGGCATCCAGTTCGTCGACATCCCCGAGTTCACCGACCTCGGCACCAAGGTCTCCCAGGAGATCAGCGCGGCCATCGCCGGACGCCAGTCCGTCGACTCGGCCCTGAGGAAGTCCCAGCAGCTCGCCGAGCGCATCTCCAAGGAGTACGAGGGACGATGACCGCCACCACCACGGCCCCCGTGGCCGCCGCACCCGTACCCGCCGCCCGGCAGCCCTCCGCCCGGCTGCGCGCCTGGGCCACCCGCGCCCCGCTGCTCCCCGCCCTCGTCTTCATGATCGCCGTGACCCAGTTGCCGTTCGTGGCCACGCTGGTGATCTCCTTCTTCGACTGGAACGCCCTCTACCCCAAGGCCCGCCACTTCACCGGCCTCGACAACTACCGCCAGGTGCTGACCGACGCGGACCTGCGCCACTCGGTGTGGACGACCGTCCTGCTCACGGTGGCGGTGGTGCTGGCCAGCCTGGTCCTCGGACTGGCCCTCGCACTGCTGCTGGACCGCAGGTTCCCCGGCCGGGGCGTGGTCCGCACGCTGCTGATCGCCCCGTTCCTGGTGGTCCCGGTGGCGGCGGCGCTGCTGTGGAAGCACGTGCTCTACAACCCCGAGTACGGCCTGCTCAACGGGCTGTTGCACTACGTCGGCGGCCCACAGCCCGACTGGATCTCGAAGACCCCGCTGCTCGCGGTCGAGGCCTCCCTGGTGTGGCAGTGGACGCCGTTCATGATGCTGATCCTGCTCGCCGGGCTGCAGAGCCGCGACCAGCAGCAGATCGAGGCCGCCCGGGTCGACGGCGCGAGCGACTGGCAGATCTTCCGCCACCTCACGCTGCCGCACCTGCGCCGCTACCTGGAGCTGGGAGCCCTGCTCGGCTCGATCTACATCGTCCAGAACTTCGACGCGGTCTTCACCCTCACGTCCGGCGGCCTGGGCACCGCCAACCTGCCCTACACCGTCTACCAGAGCTTCTACCAGGCCCACGAGAACGGCCTCGCCTCGGCGGCCGGAGTCCTGGTGGTCATCGGCTCGATCGTCATCGCCACCTTCGCCCTGCGCGTGGTGTCGTCCCTGTTCCGCGAGGAGGTGTCCCGCGCATGAGGGCCGTACGACGAAACGGCCTGGGCCTGCTGGCCTGGCTGACCGGGATCGTGTTCTTCCTGCCGATCGCGTGGATGGCGCTGACGTCGTTCCACTCGGAGTCCGACGCGGCGACCAACCCGCCGTCCTTCGCGGCGTCGCTGACGCTCGACGGCTACCGCGAGTTCTTCGGCACGGGCGGCGGGGCCAGCCCCTGGCCCGCGCTGGTCAACTCCACGGTGGCGTCGGTGGCGTCGACGGTCCTGGTCCTGCTGCTCGCGCTGCCGGCCGCGTACGCGCTCTCCATCCGGCGGGTGCGCAAGTGGACGGACGTGCTGTTCTTCTTCCTGTCGACGAAGATGCTCCCGGCCGTGGCGGGCCTGCTGCCGATCTACCTGTTCGCCAAGAACACGGGCATGCTCGACAACATCTGGCTGCTGGTCGTCCTCTACACGTCCATGAACCTGCCGATCGCGGTGTGGATGATGCAGTCCTTCCTCGCCGAGGTACCGGTCGCGGTCATCGAGGCGGCACGCGTGGACGGGGCGAGGCTGCCGACGGTCCTGGCCCGGGTGGTGGCCCCCATAGCGCTGCCGGGAATCGCGGCGACGGCGCTGATCTGCTTCATCTTCAGCTGGAACGAGCTGCTGTTCGCCCGGGTCCTCACGGGCGTGGTCGCCGAGACCGCCCCCGTCTTCCTGACCGGCTTCATCACGAGCCAGGGCCTTTTCCTGGCCAAGGTGTGCGCCGCGTCGCTCGTCGTCTCCCTGCCGGTGCTCGCCGCGGGGTTCGCCGCCCAGGACAAGCTGGTCCAGGGCCTGTCGTTGGGAGCCGTGAAATGAAGGCCGCCGTCATCGAGTCCGTGGGCCGCGCCGTCGTCACCGAGGTCCCCGACCCCACGCCCGGCCCCCGCGAGGTCGTCGTCGAGGTCGCGGCGTGCGGGCTGTGCGGCACCGACCTGCACATCCTCCAGGGGGAGTTCGCGCCCAAGCTGCCGATCGTGCCCGGGCACGAGTTCGCGGGCGAGGTGGTCGGGGTCGGCGCCCAGGTCACGGAGGTCTCGGTCGGCGACCGGGTGGCCGTGGACCCGTCCCTCTACTGCCACGAGTGCCGGTACTGCCGCACCGGTCACAACAACCTCTGCGAGCGGTGGGCCGCGATCGGCGTGACCACGGCGGGCGGTGCGGCACGGTACGCGGTGGCCCCGGTGGCCAACTGCGTGAAGCTCCCCGAGCACGTCCGCACCGAGGACGCGGCACTGGTGGAGCCCCTGTCGTGCGCCGTACGGGGCTACGACGTGCTGCGCTCCCGCCTCGGCGCCCATGTGCTGATCTACGGCTCCGGAACCATGGGCCTGATGATGCTGGAACTCGCCAAGCGCACGGGGGCGGCGAGCGTGGACGTGGTGGACGTCAACCCGGCGCGGCTGGAGACGGCGCGGCGGCTGGGAGTGTCGGCGACCGCGGCCGGCGCCGACGAACTGGACCGGCCGCAGGGCTGGGACCTGGTCGTCGACGCGACCGGCAACGCGAACGCGATCCAGGACGGCCTGGGCCGGGTGGCGAAGGCGGGGACGTTTCTGCAGTTCGGGGTGGCCGACTACGCGACGCGGGTGACGATCGATCCGTACCGCATCTACAACCAGGAGATCACCATCACCGGCTCGATGGCGGTGCTGCACAGCTTCGAACGGGCGGCCGAGCTGTTCGCGAACGGGGTGCTGGACCCTGAGCTCTTCATCAGCGACCGGCTGTCTCTGGACCAGTACCCGGAGGCGCTGGAGCAGTTCGCGGCGGGGGTCGGGCGGAAGATCGTGGTGGTGCCGTAGGGCTGTTCTCGCCCCCGCCGCCCCTACCCGTCCCTTCCCGGGGCGCCGCCCCCGGACCCCCGTTCGGCCCTGCACGGGCCTCGTCCTCAAACGCCGGGCGGGCTGAGAAGCAGCCCCTCCGGCGCTTGAGGAGCGCCACCCCTCGGTCCGTCGCCCACGGTAAGGGAACGGTAAAGCGACCTCGGTCGTTCACCCGGCATGACAGCTATGACCCCTGGCTCGAACATCCCTCTGTCCGTCTCCCGCGTCGCGGTGGACGTCGCCGCTCCGGTGCGGCTCGACGTGTCGGGCCTGCTGCTGACCGCCGACGGCAAGGTGCGCTCCGACGACGACTTCATCTTCTACAACCAGCCCGCCGGCCCGGGCGTGACGTACCGCTCGGGCGGGGGCACGGCACCGGACGCGATCACCGTCGACACCGCTGCAGTGCCGCCCGGCATCGAGAAGATCGTCGTCACGGCGAGCCCGGACGCCGCGGGGCAGACCTTCCAGGGCATCGAGCCCACGGCGACCCTCCGCAGCGCGGACGACGGCAGCGTGCTGGCCACGTTCACCCCGCCGCAGCTGGGCACCGAGACGGCGCTGGTGGTCGTGGAGATCTATCTGCGGGGCGGGCAGTGGAAGGCCCGCGCGGTCGGCCAGGGGTACGCCAACGGGCTGGCGGGCATCGCGACGGACTTCGGTGTGACGGTCGAGGAACCGGCCTCGGCGCCCGCCCCGCAGCCGGCCCCCACTCCGGCCGCCCCGGTCACCGCTCCCCCGGCACCCGCCGCGCCCCCGGCCCCGCCCGCGCCGCCCGCCCCCGGCACCGGGAAGATCAACCTCGACAAGGGCCGGGTCAGTCTGCAGAAGAACCAGACCGTCTCCCTCATGAAGGGCGGCCGCCCGCTGCTGTCGCAGGTCCAGATGGGCCTGGGCTGGGAGCCGGCGTTCCGCGGCAAGGACATCGACCTGGACGCTTCGGTCATCGCCTACGGTCCGCAGCGCAACCACATCGACAGCTGCTACTTCGGCAAGCTCACGATCCTCGGCGGCGCGGTGCGGCACTCCGGCGACAACCTCACCGGCGAGGGCGGCGGCGACGACGAGGTGATCACCGTCGACCTCGGGCGTCTGTCGCAGGAGGTCACCGGTCTGGTCTTCACCGTGAACTCCTTCTCCGGACAGAAGTTCACCGAGGTAGCCAAGGCCTACTGCCGCCTCCTGGACGCCGCGACCGGCGAGGAACTGGTCCGCTTCGACCTCACCAACGCCGAACCGCAGACGGGCGTGATGATGGCCAAGCTCGTCCGGCAGTTCTCCGGCGAGTGGGACATGACGGCGATGGGCGACTTCGTGAAGGCCCGTACGGTACGGAACATGGTGAAGCCGGCCGCTCAGGCCCTGTAAGCGGTCCCACAAGGAGTCGTAAAACACCGACGGGCGCCTCGGCCGGAGGCGCCCGCCGTCGGTCTACGGCCGCAGCCCCTCCGTCAGCAGCGACAGATACCGGCGGATGTGCTTGCCCTCGCTGTCCGCCAGTTCGGACGCCGTGGCCACCCCGTGCGCCAGCCGCAGGATGTCGATCGACTCGACGTCCCCGCGCAGCGTTCCCTCCTGCTGCGCCGCCTCGACCAGCCGCCGGGCCGCCGCCTTCAGCGAGTTGCCGCAGGCCGTGACGACGGCCGAGCTGCCGTCCGTGACGACGGTACCCAGCAGCGCCTTCAGGCCCCGGACCTGGATCATCCCCACGCCGAGCTCGTTCAGCCACTCGGCCAGCGCCTCGCCCGGCGGCAGCTCCTGCGCGATCTCGTCCGCCCGTGCCGCCAGCGCCTCGACGGCGTCGACGTACACCGCCTCGAGCAGCGCCTGCCGGGTCGGGAAATGCCGGTAGAGCGTCCCCGAACCGACCCCCGCCCGCTTGGCGATGTCGTCGAGCGACGCGTTCTCCCCATGCTCGGCGAAGGCCTCCGCCGCCACCTTCAGCAACCGCTCATAGTTGCGCCGAGCGTCCGCGCGCATGGGCTTGACCTGCGTCATCCAGTTACTCCTTGCAAACCGGGGACCCTCTCCGTATCTTATCGAACGTCAAACGGAGATAGTCCCCGCTTACTGCCGTGTGCTCCGCGGGCAGTCCGCCCTGCCCTTTCGCGCCTCACCGGGGACGCCACAACGGGAGAACCCATGTCCACCCCGTCCACGCCGTCCGCACCGCCCACGACGACCGACGCCCGCTCCGCACCACCGCGTCCCGCCAGACTCGGCACCGTCCTTCTCGTGATCGTGACCGCCTACTTGATGGTCGGCGTCGACTCGACCGTCGTCAATGTCGCGCTCCCCGACATCCAGCGGGGCCTGCACTTCAGCGGCACCGGCCTGTCCTGGGTCCTCAACGCCTACACGCTCACCTTCGGCGGGCTGCTGCTGCTCGGCGGGCGCGTCGGCGACATCCTGGGACGCCGGCGTACGCTCACCGCCGGCGTCCTGCTCTTCGCCCTGTCCTCCCTGCTCGGCGGACTCGCCACCGAGGGCGGCTGGCTGCTCGCGGCCCGCGCGCTGCAGGGCGTCGGCGCCGCCCTCATCGCGCCGAGCACCCTCGCCCTGCTCACCACCAACTTCCCGGAAGGGCCGCGCCGCCACCACGCCCTGAGCGTCTACGCCTCCATGGGAGGAATCGGCGGCTCCCTCGGCCTGGTCCTCGGCGGCATGCTGACCTCCTGGGCCTCCTGGCGCTGGGCCCTGCTCATCAACGTCCCCATCGGCCTCGGCCTCGCCCTCGCCCTGCCCCGCTTCGTCACCGAGACCCCGCGCCACGCCGGCCGGTTCGACGCGGCCGGCGCGCTGACCGGAACCGCCGGGACGACCTCGCTGGTGTACGCGTTCATCCGGGTCTCGGAAGGGGGCTGGAGCGACGGCCAGGCACTCCTCGGCTTCGGCACGGCGGCCACGCTGCTCGCCGGCTTCCTCATGATCGAGGCCCGCGCCGGACAGCCGATCATGCCGCTGCGTCTGTTCGCCGACCGGGACAGGGCCGGCGGCTACCTCAGCATCATGCTGCTGCCGGCGGGGATGTTCGGCGCGTTCTACTTCCTCACCCTGGTCGGCCAGCAGGCCCTGGGATTCAGCCCGTTGCGCGCGGGGTTCGCGTTCCTGCCGCTGACACTGGTGATGTTCACGACCGTACGCATGGCACCCCGGCTGCTGGCCCGGTTCGGCACCAGGCCCGTACTGCTCACCGGCACGACGCTGATCACCGTGGCGAGCGTATGGCTGTGGCGGCTGCGGCCGGGCGACGGCTACGCGGCCGGTCTGCTCGGCCCGCTGCTGCTGATGGGCCTGGGCGTCGGTCTCAGCTTCATGCCGTTGAACGCGACGATCCTCGCCCGGATCGAGCCCCGGGAAGCGGGCGCCGCCTCCGGTCTGCTGCAGACCCTCCAGTGGCTCGGCGGCACCGTCGGACTCTCCGTCCTGGTCACGGTGTACGGCACGGCGACCCGTCACGCCACCGGGTCCCCGGCCGACATCCTCATCCAGGGTGCGTCCCGCGCTTTCGGTGCCGGTGCCCTGATCACACTGGCCGCGGTGCTGGTGGCGGGGTTCGTGATACAGGGAAGGCGTCGGCACTAGAGGACCGGGAGTGGCCCGCACCCCCCGTAGCAGTGCGGGCCACGCTTCGGCGGCTCAGGCCGCCCAGGGCCAGTCGGCGTTCTGGGCCGCTTCGAGCAGGGGAACCATCCGGAAGGCCGCGTCCGAAAGGCCCCCGAAGGTGTGCCGGTTCGCCTTGCCCGACGGGCCGTGGCCCGCCCGGTAGCCGGCGAGGTTCCAGGTGTAGACCGGCACGTGCGCCGGGACCTGCTCGGTCGGGTCGCCGCGGTGGTTGAAGGCGTACTGCTCGTCGGTGACGATCAGCACCCGGTCCTGCCCCCGGTAGTGGGCGCGGACCGCGCTGGTGGTGTCGGTGCCGCCCAGGTCACCGAAGCGCCCCAGGACCTTCAGGACCGACTCGCCCTTGCCGAACGCCAGGCGCTTGCTCGTGGTGCCGAACTCGACGAGATCCGCGTCGGCCGCCCGCAGCGCGAGCGCCGTGCCGAAGATCGCCGCCGCGTCGGCCCGGTTGAGCTCCGAACGGTCCGACAGCGGCGCCCACATGGAGCCGGACCGGTCGACGAGGACCAGCGTGCGGCCGGGCAGCGCCGGCACGTTGGCCAGCGAGTGGCCGAGCGCCTGCTCCAGCGGGTACGACCAGCGCAGCGACGGCGCGTGCTGGTACGCGGCGAGGTACCGGAAGGGGAACTGCCGCGAGCGCGCGACCTCCGCCGGGTCGCTGATCTTCGCCGCCACCCGGGCCGCGACCTCGTCCGAGACTCCGGCCTGGTCGAAATTGCGCAGGTTGCGGACCAGGGCCATCGCGCCCATGGACGGGATCACGGCCTCCCAGGCCGCCTTGTCCATCGGACCCTGCAGCCAGCCGGCCAGCGCCTCCCAGGTCATCCCGGCCGCCGCGAGCCGCTCGGCACCGCCCTCCGACGTCACGACCGCGCGCCGCCGCTGCAGCGGCAGCGCCATCAGCTCGTGATGTGTGGTCAGGACACGGTTCGACGCGGGCGGCACCGCGGTGTCGGGGTGGTGCCGACGGTCGAGGGCGTACTGGAACAGCTCGCCCTGCCACGGCTTGTCCGGGTCGGGCGCCGCGTGCACCAGGTTGAGGATGTCGCCGAATCGGTAGCCCTTGGACGCGGTGTCGTACTTCAGCAGCGACTTGACGCTGTAGAGACGGCGTACGGCGTCGGCGACGCCGCGCTTGACGGGCTTGGGGACGGCGCGGCCGTAGGTCGCGGTCCAGTAGGCGAGCAGCTCGCCGGGCTCGTCGGGCCGCTGCAGCACGGAGGCGACGACCTGACGGTTCGACGGGCCGTCGGTGGCGCCCGCCGTAAGGCGCGCGTGTACGTACTCCGCGGCGCCCACGATCGAGGCGGTCCGCATGTTGCCCTCACCGCGCAGCCAGCCGAGCAGACTCGCCGTCCACACGGGGTCCTCGACGGCGAGCTGCCGTACGAGCTTCGCGAAGCGGTCGTCACGGTCGCCGCCGCTCTCGTAAAAGGTCTGCTGGGAAACGAAGTTGGCGACGGCGAGCAGGAAGAGCTCCGAGCGGGCGTCACGCTCACGGCCGCGGCCCCCCTCGTACGTGCGCAGCACACGCCCCGTCGAGGTGACCCGTGAAATGGGCTGCGCCCGGGCGGACTTGCGGTTGAATCGCGCCATGTGAATTCCCCCGAATTCATGGTTCATCGAATTTCCGGAGGGAGGCGCTGCAGAAGGAGGGTGCCCGAGATCAGGAGTCGGCGACGGGACTTATCACCTGGCGCGTCTTGCCTTTCCGCCACACCGGCCCTGGGCCGATGACGGGATTCGAACCCGCACCCCTTTTTCCAGGGACCAGATCCCTGAAGTATCCGCTGCCTGCGCACCGGGCACCCACCTTGTGCTGCGCCTCCCGAGATCAGGTCGGCGGCGGCATCGGATTCTCTTTGCAAAAGAAGTAGCCGCAGCCCTCGCACCGGGAGGTGCATGAAGTTGTGGTGTCCAGAGATCGAGGTCGGCGGAACCGACGTAGGTGCTCTAACCCCTGAGCTACACCGGCGAGTTGTACCGGTGGCGGGACTCGAACCCGCGGCCGCCCCATTATGAGTGGAAGTAGGTCCTGCCTTCGCACCTGGACGTACATCACTCTAGGAGGGGGCCGCGGGACGGGCGAGCGAATTAATTCCCGCGAGGGCTGTTACCGCTTCTGACGCTTCCAGGGGCCGGTGATGGCCAGCATGATGCCGGGCTCCTGGATGTTGGCGAACAGGGTGCTGCCGTCGGGCGAGAAGGTGACGCCGGTGAACTCGCTGTACTCCGGCTCCTCGGCGGTGCCGATGTTCAGTTCGTTGCGGGCGATCGGGTACGTGCGGCCGCTGTCGGTCGCGCCGAACAGGTGCTGGACGCCCTCGCCGTCCTCGGCGATGACCAGGCCGCCGTAGGGGGAGACGGTGATGTTGTCCGGGCCGTCGAAGTTGCCGTCCTTCGACGGGTCGGGGTTCACGCCGAGCAGGACCTTCAGGGTCAGCGTGCGGCGCTTGGGGTCGTAGAACCAGACCTGGCCGTCGTGCTGGACGGGGCTCTCCTCACGGGCGTACGAGGAGACGATGTAGGTGCCGCCGTCGCCCCACCACATGCCCTCGAGCTTGCGGGCGCGGGTGACCTGGCCGTCGGTGAACTGCTTGCGGACGGACGTGGTCTTGGCGTCGCGGTCGGGGACGTTCACCCAGTCCACGCCGTAGACCGTGCCGATCTTCGTGGCCCGGGAGAGGTCGTCGACGAACTTGCCGCCGGAGTCGAAGCACTTGAAGGCCTGGAGCACGCCCGCGTCGTCGGCGAGGGTGCGCAGCCTGCCGCGGCCGTGGTGGAAGCCCGTCGGCGGGGTCCAGCGGTACAGCAGGCCGTTGGGGCCGGACGCATCCTCGGTCAGGTACAGGTGGCCGCGCTTCGGGTCGACCACGACGGCCTCGTGGGCGTAGCGGCCGAGCGCCTTGATCGGCTTGGGGTCGCGGTTGGCGCGGCGGTCCTCGGGGTCGACCTCGAAGACGTAACCGTGGTCCTTGGTCATGCCGTTCTGGCCGGCCTTGTCCTCGGTCTCCTCGCAGGTCAGCCAGGTGCCCCAAGGCGTGTTGCCACCCGCGCAGTTGGTGGAGGTGCCGGCGATGCCGACCCACTCGGCGACGTGGTCACGGCGGACCTCGACGACCGTGCAGCCACCGGAGGCGGCGGGGTCGTAAACGAGGCCCTCGGTGAGCGGCACGGGGTACTTCCAGCTGGCGCGGGGGCCCTTCAGCTCGTGGTTGTTGACCAGGAGGGTGGCGCCGCGCGGGCCGCAGAAGGTGGAGGTGCCGTCGTGGTTGGACGGGGTGAACTCGCCGGACTCCAGCTTGGTCCTGCCGCTGTAGGTGATGATCCGGTACTTGAAGCCGGCGGGCAGCGCCAGGATGCCGTCGGGGTCGGGGACCAGCGGCCCGTAGCCGACTCCGCCGTATCCGCCGTGCGCTTCCGCGTCCACGCCGTCGGTCTCCGTGGACGCGAGGGCGTTCGGCGCGGTGGCGAGGGCGCCGACACTGCCCGCCAGCGCGACTCCGGCACCGGTGATCGCGGATTTTCTGGCGAAGTCCCTGCGGGTGAGCGACATGGTGTCTCCTGTGACGGTGAGCGAGCCGTGGAGGGTGGCGGACCTCGGGTCGGCGAAACAGTCCCGCCCGCCGCTGAACGGGGGTTGAACACGGGGCGACTTCATCGGGCCGGCTTCCATGAATCCGTAATGACTCACCCACGTACACCAAAAATCACGCCGACTTCTGACCGGTGCCGAGAAGTTCACCCGACCGCCGCCACCGACGGCACGCCTCCGCCCCAGCGCCCTCGACGGCCAAGCCCCGCAGGGGTCCAGAGGACCCACCCCTTGGCAAGGCCCGGAGGGCACAGCCCCCCGACGGGCCCCAGAGGCAGCCCCGGCAGGGCCGAGGGGGCGCAGACCCCGGCGGGGTTGAAGGGGCGGAGCCCCTGGGGATGGGAAGGGTAGGGCGGCGGGGGCGAGAAACCCCGTCCCAACCCGGTCAGCCCGCAGCCGGGGCAGGGGCGAACCCCGCCCCCAGCCCCGCGCACGACCGGCCACCGCCCCCGGCCCCCGGCCCACGGGCCCGCAGCTCAACCCCCCTGCTGCGACCGCGCCTTGAACGCCGCCTTCCTGGCTTCCTTCGCCACCTTCTTGTCGGGATGGAGGCGCCCCATGGCCTCCAGGACGTCCGCGGTCGCCGGGTGTTCCACACGCCAGGCCGCCGCGAAGAAACCGCCGTGCTGGCGGGCGAGGCCCTCGACCAGCGACTCGAGTTCCTCGGAGTTGCCTTCGGCCTGGAGCTGGGCGGCGACCGTGTCGATGGTCAGCCAGAAGACCATCTCCTCGGACGGCGGCGGCACGTCGGCGGCGCCCTGCTCACTCAGCCACACCCGGGCCAGCCCGCCGAGTTCCGCGTCGTCGAGCACCTCGCGCAGCGCGGGCTCGGCCTGCCCGCCGACCAGGGAGAGCGCCTGCTGGCAGCGCAACCGGCGCAGCGGTGCGCCCGGGTCGCCGCCCCGCGCGGCGGCCAGCAACTCCCGCGCCGCGTCGAGTGGTTCACGGCGAGCGAGCCACTGCTCGGTCTCCGCCCGGGCCGAGGCCGACGGGTAGCCGGACGTCCCGTCGAGCAGCACGTCCGCGCCCTTGTCCGCGAGGTCACCGACGGCAGGGGCCGTAAGCCCGGCCTCCTGCAGCCGCGACCGCAGTCCGTAGAGGCCGAGCGGGGTCAGCCGGACCATGCCGTAGCGGGTGACATCGGTGTCGTCGACCGGCCCGGGCATCTCCTCGGCGGCACCGCCGGTGCCGTCACCGCCTGTGCCGTCCGTGTCGTCGGCGTCCGTCATCAGCGCCTCGTCGACGGGCTGGTACTCCACGAGCCCGACCGGCTCCAGCACCCGAAACTGGTCGTCCAGTCGCATCATCGCGTCGGAGACCTGTTCCAGTATGTCGTTGGTGGGCTCCCCCATGTCGCTGGGCACGATCATGGACGCGGCCAGCGCGGGCAGCGGGACGGCCGCTCCGGCGGGACCCGCCTCGTTGACGGTGAGCAGGTAGAGGTTGCTCAGGACGCCCTCCAGGAACGCGGCGTCCGCCTCCGGGTCCCAGTCGAGTGGCGAGAAATCGATCTCGCCGCCGGTGTCCATCGCCTCGACCAGTCCGTCCAGGTCGGGCACGCTCGCGTCGGCGACCACGGTCTCCAGGGCGGTCAGCCACACCGTGAGCACGTCGTGCGGGGAGCCGCCGGTCAGCAGGGCCAGGTCCTGCCCCGCGGCCACGGTCCCGGCCTCCTCGTCGACGATCTCCACCAGACCGGTGTCCACGGCGATCCGCCAGGCCTCACTGGCGAGCGAGGCGGCGTCGTCCCCGCTCAGCGAGAGCACCTCGGCGGCGGCCGGGAGCTGCTCGTCGACCAGGCCGCCACCGGCGTCCACGCGGGTCTCGGGGCCGGCCCAGCGGGCGAGCCGGGCGGCCCGGGAGAGCAACGGCGTGGACAGCGCGTCACGCGCCAGCTCCGCTTCGGGGTGCAGCCGCACCGGCGGCAGGGGGGAGCTGTCTGGCATCGGCGGGTTCTCCTCGACCTGGATAGGGCTCAGCCGCTCAGCCTAGACGGGTTTCGTCCCATGCGGCCCGGTTCATCTCCCCGCCGTCGGCCGTACATGGCCGAAACCTTGACAACTGGCCTGAGCAGGCAGGAGATTGACGCGCGTAGAAGCGGGGGGACAAGTGTTCACTCACTTCCTGCGCGTGCCGACCACGCTCCACTCACGCACGCTGTCCCACCCTCGTCCCGGCGCTCACGCATGTCCCCGGAGGGATCCCTTGCCGAGCAGGTCTTCCGCGCGCCTCGCCGCGCTCACCGTCGCCGCCGTCTGCAGCGCGGCCTCCACCATCGCGCTCACCTCGCCCGCGCACGCGGACTCCGTGCGCATCCACGACATCCAGGGCACCACCCGGATATCGCCGTACGCCGGCCAGAAGGTGACCGACGTACCCGGCGTCGTCACGGCCACCCGCACCTACGGCTCCTCCAGAGGCTTCTGGATCCAGGACCCGAACCCGGACGACGACCCGGCGACCAGCGAGGGCGTGTTCGTCTTCACCAGCTCCACCCCGAAGGTCGCCGTGGGCGACTCGGTCACCGTCACCGGCACGGTCTCGGAGTACGTGCCCGGCGGTGCCTCGACCGGCAACCAGTCGCTGACCGAGATCACCAAGCCGGTGGTCACCACCCTCTCCAGCGGCAACACCGTCCCGGCCGCCACGGTGATCAGCAGAAAGTCGGTGCCGGCGAAGTACACCCCGGCCGGCGACACCGCGGCGAGCGGTTCGATCAACGGGCCGACCCTGCAGCCCGCCAAGTACGCCCTCGACTACTACGAGTCCCTGGAGGGCATGAACGTCCAGGTCGCCGACGCCCGCGTGGTCACCGCCACCGACCCCTACAGCGAGCTGTGGGTCACGGTGAAGCCGCACGAGCACCGCAGCCTCCGGGGCGGCACGATCTACGGCTCCTACACCTCGCAGAACACCGGCCGCCTGCAGATCCAGTCGCTGGGCTCGACCGCCGACTTCCCGAAGGCGAACGTCGGCGACACCCTCACCGGCACCACCACCGGCCCGCTGGACTACAACCAGTTCGGCGGCTACACCCTCGTCGCCGGGCAGCTCGGCACCCTCAAGAGCGGCGGCCTGCAGCGGGAGACGACCCGCAAGCAGTCCCGCGGCGAGCTTGCGGTGGCCACGTACAACGTCGAGAACCTCGACCCGTCCGACGCCACCTTCGACAAGCACGCCTCCGCGATCGTGCACAACCTCCAGTCGCCGGACATCGTGTCCCTGGAGGAGATCCAGGACGACAACGGCGCGAAGGACGACGGCACGGTCGACGCGAGCGCGACCGTGAACAAGCTGATCGACGGGATCGTGGCGGCGGGCGGCCCGAAGTACGAGTGGCGCTCGATCGACCCGGTCAACGACCAGGACGGCGGCGAGCCCGGCGGCAACATCCGCCAGGTGTTCCTGTTCAACCCGGAGCGGGTGTCCTTCACCGACCGCGCGGGCGGCGACTCCACCACCGCGGTCGGTGTCACCAAGGTGCACGGCAAGGCGCAGCTGACGGTCTCGCCGGGCCGGATCGACCCCACGAACGCGGCGTGGAACTCCAGCCGCAAGCCGCTGGCCGGCGAGTTCGTCTTCCGCGGCAAGACCGTGTTCGTGATCGCCAACCACCTGAACTCCAAGGGCGGCGACCAGGGCCTGACCTCGCAGTACCAGCCGCCGGTGCGCAGCTCGGAGGTCCAGCGGCACGCTCAGGCGACGCTGGTCAACGCTTTCGTCAGGAACATCCTCGATGTCCAGAAGAACGCGGAGGTCATCGCGCTCGGCGACATGAACGACTTCGAGTTCTCCGGCACCGCGAAGATCCTCGAGGGTGACGGCGCGCTGTGGTCGGCTATCAAGTCGCTGCCGACGAAGGAGCGCTACACGTACGACTACCAGGGCAACGAGCAGGTGCTGGACCAGATCCTGGTGAGCCCCTCGATCCGGCGCGGCGGCGACTTCGACTACGACAGCGTGCACATCAACTCGGAGTTCAACGACCAGATCAGCGACCACGACCCGCAGGTGCTGCGGTTCCGACCGTAGCGTTCACGCGCCGGACGACGCGGCGGCCGCGGGATCGGAGAATCCCGCGGCCGCCGCGGCCGTGACGCCCTGAGTGCTCGTTCAGTGGCGGGTGTGGCGGGTGCGCCACCAGAGGCCCGCCACGACGAGGGCGGCGCCCGCGCCGACGAGCAGCGTCGGCACCGGGTGCCGCGCCCCCGTCTGGACGAAGGTGCGCGCCTGGCGCGGCACGCGCCTCTCGACCGCGTGTCCGGCGTGCGACGCCCGGTCCTGGGCGACGTGCCCGGCGTGCCCCGCCCGCTCCTGCACGGTGTGCCCCGCCTTGGCGGCCTGCTCCTGCATGGTGTGGCCGGCCCTGGCCGCCCGCTCCTGCACCGTGTGCCCGGCCTGTGCGGCGGTGCTGCGCAGCTGTACGGTCATCGCGCCCGCCTTGTCCCTGAGGTCGGCGGCGCGGGCCCGGGCACGGCCCTTGACGTCCACCCTGGCGGCCAGCTCCTCGACGGTGCTGCCGAGCTGGCTCCTGGTCTGCTTGATCTGCTGCCGCAGCTCGTCGGGGCCCTTCGCGCCGCCCCCGCCGGGTCCGCTCCTGTTCGTCATCGGTGAGCCCTTTCCCTGATCTCGTCGACGTCTGCCTTGACGCTGCCGAGCGTCTCCTCGGGTGTGGGTGGTGCGGCGCGCCGCAGCTGGGCGCGGCCCGTCGCGGCGAGTACGGCGGCGACGGCGAAGAGCACCGCCGTGACGATGAGCGCCGCGGCCCACACGGGCAGCGTCAGCGAGAGGGCGGCGGCGGCCGCGGCGGCCAGGCCGAGGAATCCGGCGTAGGCGACGGCGCCCGCCGCGCCCAGCAGCCCGCCGCCGCGTCCGGCTCGCCGCCCTTTCTCGGTCAACTCCTCCTTGGCGAGGGCCACTTCCTGCCGCACGAGGCGGGAGAGCTGTTCGGTGGCCCGGCCGACGAGTTCGCCCACCGAAGCTTGGTGGTCGGCTGTCGGCCGCACGTTCGTGGTCCCGGTCACGGTGTTCCGCCTCCTCTCGGTCCGGAGCTTCCGGGTACCCCGGCCGATGACCGTTAAGGGGGCGGTCAGCCCTTCGGGGGAGGGTGCGGGCCCTTCTCCCCTCCTCCTGCCCCGTGGTCGCCGAGCCGGGCGAGCTGGGTCTGGAACCAGTCGAGGCGGGCCTGCAACAGGGCCGCTTCGGCGACGAGTTCGGGTACGCCGAGTCCGTCGGGCCCCGCCGGGCCGCCGCCCGGGTCCGGGTCGCTGCCGCGCGCCACCACCCGCAGCCCGTGCCCGGCCAGCCGGGCGAAGGAGGCGAGCGAGAGGGACGTACGGCCGCGCACGCACAGCGGGCAGTACGCGGCCAGGGCGCGCCATCCGGGTCTGCCCCAGCCCGTGTCGCCGAGCGCCACCGGGGGCGCCGCGCAGGCACAGGGGCCGGCGGTGACGGTGCGCACCCGCTGCCGGGCGTAGCGGAAGCCGCGCTCGAAGCGGATGTAGGCGCCGAGGACGGACACCTCCAGCAGGACCGCCGCCCGGTGCTCGGTGGTGCACAGCAGCGCCTCGGCGTCCCCGCGCTCGTGCACGCAGTGGAAGCCGCAGTCGCACAGCCGCGCGGGCGGGCGGTGCCGGCGCCCGTAGACGCAGGACGCGTCGTCCAGGACCGCGTACGGCAGCGCACCGCCGAGCGATACGCCGGTGAACCCGGCCCGGGTGCCGTCCTGGGACAGCACCGGGTGGGCGATCTTGTATCCGGTCGGCGGCTCCGCCGGGCGTTCCGTGGGGAGCCGCAGTCTCATCGGGCCGCCGGGACCTCTTCGGGGGCGGACGACTGTGGTTCGCGGATCGCGGTGGGCTCCGGTTCGCGGATCTCCTCGGGGACGTCGAGTTCTTCCTCGTGGACGAGCGGCCGCTCCTCAGCGACTCCGGTGGCCAGTGCCTTGCCGAGCTTCATGGCGCCTCCATGACCTGCCGTCGATGTCCTCCTGGCCATAGTGACCCATGAAGGGCCGAGTTGGACATAGGGCATGGCGTGCACCGGGACCATCGCCGTAGCATTGCTTATCAATATATCTCAGAAGAATTAAGTTGAGCTTCACTTTTGTCGCGCCGAGACTACACCCATGACGACCACCCGAGAGTCCTCCCAGCACGCCGTCGCGCGCCCTTTCGGTCGCACACTCTGCGCGATGATCACCCCCTTCACCCGGGCGGGCACGCTCGACCTGGACGGTGCCGGGCGCCTGGCCGAGCGGCTGGTGTCGGAGGGCTGTGACGGCCTGGTGCTGAACGGCACGTCGGGCGAGTCACCCACCACGACCGACGCCGAGAAGGCGGCGCTCGTCACGGCCGTCCGGGAGGCGGTCGGCGACCGGGCGTCGATCGTGGCGGGTGTGGGCACCTCCGACACCCTGCACACCGTGGAGCTGGCCCTGGCGGCCGAGAAGGCCGGCGCGGACGGGGTGCTGGTGGTGACGCCGTACTACAGCAGACCGCCCCAGGACGCGCTGGAGGCGCACTTCCGTCAGGTCGCCGACGCGAGCGGCCTTCCGGTGATGCTGTACGACATCCCGGGCCGGACCGGCACCCGCATCGAGCCGGAGACGATGATCCGGCTCGCGGACCATCCCGGGATCGTGGCCGTCAAGGACTGCTCGTACGACTTCCTCGGCACGCAGAAGGTGCTGGCCCGCACCGACCTCGCGTACTACACCGGCTGCGACGAGCACATCCTCGCCCTGTACGCGGTGGGCGCGGCCGGCTACATCAGCACGGTCGCCAATGTCGTCCCGGCCGGGCTCCGGGCGGTCCTCGACGCGTTCGAGGCGGGCGACACCCCCGTGTCCGCCCGCCTCCAGCAACGCGCCACACCGCTCATCGAGCTGATGATGGCGGCCGGCCTGCCCGGTACGGTCACCGCCAAGGCCCTGCTCAACGCACTGGGCCTGCCCGCGGGCCCGGTCCGCGCACCGTTGCTGCCCGCCGGCCGCGAGACGGTCGACAGGTTGCTGGCGGCGTACGAGGAGCTCATGACCGCCTGATCAGCGGCGGGCGAAGACGGGCTGCCACTCCTCCCGGTCGAAGGTCTTGTTCGGGTCCTCGGCGCCACTCAGCGGTACGACCTTGTCGCTGCCGATCGTGGCCAGCACGAGCTGCGGCCGGTAGCCCTCCTTCAGACTCGTGACCCGCTCCCAGGCGATGAGACGCTTGTCGTCCACCCAGGCGACCAGAAGGCTGCCGCGGACCTTGGTGATCTCCTTCCCCGTACGGGAATCACGGACCGAGGAGTACGACTTTCCGGGGTTGCCGGAGACCTCCTTCGTCAGGCCGAGGGCGGCGAGCCTGCCGTTCGGGGACAGTCGCGCGGGGACGTCCGAGCGCAGGTACTTCTCGTTCGCGGGCGCGGCGACCTTGTTGCCCTTGAGGTCGTAGAACTGCTGAAGACCGTCCTCACCGCCTATACGCTGCGCGTACACCCGGCCACTGGCCCGGCCGAACGAGAAGTCCTGGCGGGAGTTGATGTCGCGTTCGGGCGCGACCGGACTCCACGAGCCCTGTCCGGAGACCACGTCGAGGTCGTAGAAGCCGGACCGGCTCGACTTGCCGTACGTCGCCGCCCACACCCACTTGACCGTGCCGTCGCTGTCGGTCAGCTTCTCCTTGATCCGCAGGTCGGGGTTCTCCTCGTACGTCGTCGCGACGAGTCTGGTGCCGTCGTACGAGAACGCGAGTCCACCGACCCCTCGCTCGGCCGGGATCCACCGCTCCACCTTCCCCGTAGCGAGGTCGAGCAGGCCGATCCGGTGGGCGGGCAGGTTCCGCTCCAGCACGGCGGCCGTCTTCAGGCCCGGGGCGACGGCGACGACGGACCAGCGCGTGTCCTTCTTGTACGTTCCGGTCTTCTGGTCGAGCAGCCAGTAGGTGCGCTCCGACACAGCCTGCTTCCGGGTCAGCTGGTGCGGCTCCGCCGTGTAGTAGGCGGCCAGCACCGTGTCCCCGGCCCCGATCAGGTCGCGCGGCGGCGACTGGTCCGGGTGGGCATGGATGCCGCCCTGGTCCAGGACGTTCGCGGGACGCACGTCGTCTTTGCCGTGGTCCAGCAGCGGCACCCCTATCGAGACGACGACCACGGCCGCGGTGGTCGCGGCGACGGAGACCAGCCTGCGTGTACGGCGGCGCCGACGCACGTCCAGCACCCGGTCGGCGAACCCGGGGCCGGCCGTCGGCTCTTCGGCGGCCAGCTCCCGCAGGGAGTCGCGCACCAGTTCCTCGACGTTCACGGGCGTACCTCCACGGGCGAGTAGTCACGAAGGCGCTGCTGAGGCTCCGTGTCGGCCGGCCCGAGCGCGGCCAGCTCCGGCGCGAGGGCGCGCAGCCGGGCGAGGGAGCGGTGGGTGGTGGACCGTACGGTGCCCACGGAGCAACCCAGCAGACGGGCCACGTCGGCCTCCGGAAGGTCCTCGAAGTAGCGCAGCACCAGCACGGTTCGCTGGCGGGCGGTGAGCCTGGACAGAGCCGCGCGCAGCACGAGCCGCAGCTCGGTGGCGGACGACGCGTCCGGAGCCGTGCCGCTCTCCGGTGGTTCGGCGACGCTGAGCTCCCGCCGTCTCCACTTCAGACGCCAGCGACTGATCTGCTGCCGGTACAGGATCTGCCGCACATAGGCCTCGGGCTCGTCGATCCGCCGCCACCGTCCCGCCGCCTTGATCAGTGCGTTCTGCAACAGGTCCTCGGCGGCGTGCCGGTCTCCGCCGGTCAGCAGGACGGCCGTCTTCAGCAGCGCGGACGACCGGTTCGCCACGAACTCGCGGAAGCGCTCTTGCGCCTCTGCATCCATCGTCACCTTCTCTTTCCCCCGGGCGGACACTGCGCCCGGCCCCTCTGCCCCTTGTGACGCGTCCGGCCGCCTGCCGCTATGCCTGTCTGCCGCGGGAAAAACTCCGCCGCTCCGGGGAGCCCGGTGCCGTACGTTGTCCCCGTGAGCCGACCCCTGCTGTACCTGGACGTCGACGGCCCGCTGAACCCGTACGCGGCCCAGCCCGAGCGGCGGCCCGAGGGTTATACGACGATCCGGGTGGCCCTGCGTCCCGGTCGTGCCCTGCGGGTCTGGCTGAACCCGGCCCACGGGCCCGCGCTCCTGGACCTCGGCTACGACCTGTGCTGGGCGACCACGTGGATGGACGCGGCCAATCGCTGGATCGCCCCCGTCGTCGGCCTGCCCGAGCTGCCGTACGTCGACTTCGGCGCGGGTCTGTTCGCCCTCCGTCCCGACGGGGTGCACTGGAAGACGGAGGCCATTGTCGCCCACGCCGCCGACCGCCCCTTCGCCTGGGTGGACGACGAGCAGACCCCGGCCGACTCGGCCTACGTACGGGCCCACCACACCGGCCCCGCGCTGCTCCACCACGTCAACCCCAGGATCGGACTCCTGGAGCCGGACTTCACGGCACTGGCCGACTTCGCGCAGGCCCTCCGGGCGTGAACGAGCGCCCTCCCGCACGGCCTGATGCGGCACCAGCTGGCGCGGAACATGCGGTTGTTGCCGTCTGAGCAGTCTGGCCGAGAGGCCGGCGGTGCTGCGGCAACTCGAAGCCGACCGGACCTGCGGCAAGCACGCCCTCGATCCTTGGCGTCAGGAAATCAGCAGGGCGAGCCCGTGGCAGCCTGGTGCGTGCCCCCGCCAGAATCCCATTTCACCATCGGCCGGAGACCGCCGCTTCTGACAGCGGTCTGAAAGAATTTCCGCGGCCAGCAGGTCAAGTAGTTCACCTGCGTTTCCTTGTACCGCACATCCTTTAGATCAGTCAGATACATGCGCGTGCTGAGAAGCAGCGCCCCATCAAGCTTCGCATGCCTGAGGCTGGCCTCCGAGAGGTCAGCGCCGATGAAATTGGCCCCTCTCAGGTCGGCGTGGTCGAACACTGCACCGTGCAGCTTGGCATCACGGAACGAATAGTTCTCGAGGTTCATTCCGGCGAAGTCGGCATCGAACAATTCCTTGCCCGTAAAGGAAAGACCCTTGATCGAATGACGATGCGGGTCAAAACCAGGGATGCGTGGAGACAGCTGCACATTGGCACGCCATGTCGCCTCTTCCTGAGTCCTCTCGAAAGAATGCTGTAGGAAAAATACGGAAAGACTGACGGCGAAGCCCGTGATCAGCCCCCCTCCAATACCAGAGAGAACGCCACTTTCGACGGCCGCTTGATGCGTTCCGATCGCCAACTTCCAGGCAATACCGGAGAGAAGCAGCCCAGTGAAGACCAACATAATCACCGATGCCCACTGCAAAGGACTCGCCGCCATAATTCATATGATTACGGCATCCTCGGACGGATCTCCGCCCGACAGCCTGTGCGATGCCGAACAATCACCTGATGAGCGGCACAGCAACCGACTGCCTGCCCACTCCCCCACAAAGCGCACGAGCGCCCTCCCGGGCCGTTCTGGGGCCGTGGAAGGGCGCTTCCGTGGTGACCGACGCCGACAGGTGCCGACAGGCCGGCAGCGGGTCGGTGTCGTGATCATTCAGGCGGCCGCGGGGCACGGCCGCCTGTGATCAGTTGTGGCTGTGCAGCACCTCGTTCAGGCCGCCCCAGACCGCGTTGTTCGGGCGGGCCTCGACCGTGCCGGTGACCGAGTTGCGGCGGAAGAGGATGTTGGAGGCGCCGGAGAGTTCCCGGGCCTTGACGATCTGGCCGTCGGGCATGGTGATCCGGGTGCCCGCGGTGACGTAGAGGCCGGCCTCGACCACGCACTCGTCGCCGAGGGCGATGCCGACGCCCGCCTCGGCGCCGATCAGGCAGCGCTCACCGATGGAGATGATCACGTTGCCGCCGCCGGAGAGGGTGCCCATGGTGGAGGCACCGCCGCCGATGTCCGAGCCGTCGCCGACGACGACGCCAGCGGAGATACGGCCCTCGACCATGGAGGTGCCGAGGGTGCCCGCGTTGAAGTTGACGAAGCCCTCGTGCATGACCGTGGTGCCCTCGGCGAGGTGCGCGCCGAGGCGGACGCGGTCGGCGTCGGCGATACGGACGCCCTTGGGGGCGACGTAGTCGGTCATGCGGGGGAACTTGTCGATCGAGGTCACCTGGAGGTGCAGGCCCTCGGCCCGGGCGTTCAGGCGCACCTTCTCGACGTCGTCCACGGCGACCGGGCCGAGCGAGGTCCAGGCGACGTTGGCGAGGTGGGCGAACATGCCGTCCAGGCTCTGCCCGTGCGGCTTGACCAGGCGGTGGGAGAGCAGGTGCAGGCGGAGGTAGACGTCGTGCGCGTCGATCGGCTTGTCGTCGAGCGAGGCGATGACCGTGCGGACCGCGACCACCTCGACGCCCCGGCGGGTGTCCGGGCCGATCGCCGCGGTCGCGCCGCCGCCGAGCAGCTTCGCGGCCTGCTCGGCGGAGAGCCGCTCGGTGCCGGAGGGGCCGGGCTCCTCCGTCAGCTCCGGCGCGGGGAACCAGGTGTCGAGGACGGTGCCGTCGGCGGCGATCGTGGCGAGGCCGGCTGCGACGGCACCGGTGGTGCGTGCGTTCTTGTCGGTCATACGGGCAACCTAACGTGACCGGGTGGTATTGGGCGAACCGCGTCTCATCTGCCGGGCCACGGGTCGCCGCCCCCGGCTCGCCGA
Source organism: Streptomyces sp. NPDC001843 (assembly GCF_042891955.1). Classification (NCBI taxonomy): domain Bacteria; kingdom Bacillati; phylum Actinomycetota; class Actinomycetes; order Kitasatosporales; family Streptomycetaceae; genus Streptomyces; species Streptomyces sp. NPDC001843. The sequence goes on from NZ_JBIATQ010000001.1 coordinate 49,560, forward strand.
CCGACCCCTGACACCGCTCCTGGCCTCCGGCCGATCCGCGGTCCGCCACGCCCGGAGCAGGGCTCCGTGGTCTCTCCGCGGCCCCCGGCCGCCGCGCCGCCGACCCGGGCAGCGCAGGACACCACCCCGATGCTCCGGGCCCCACGGCGCAACCCTCGCCCGGCCGGAACACGTCGACACGGTCGGCGAGGGCCCTCGGTGGCCGGCCGCGTCGCGTTCCGCGCCGCGGTCCCCGGCGTCAGCCGCTGTCGCCGACGCCCGTACCGGGCGGCCGGTGCGGCTCCCGACGGCGGGACGCGTCCGTCACCCGCGCCCGGGCAGCGGCCGAATCGCGCAGTTCCGGCCATCCCGGGCCAGATGTATCGAGAGTGGACTGGGAAGGAAGTGCGAAGAGGCACAGGGAACTTGAGGTTGTTTCATTTTCATGGAAACCGCTCGCCCAAACGTCTCCCGACGAACCGTCGGCTCCACTAGTGTTTCACCCCTCACTTACTTCCCCCTCACACCCCCGGCCGCCGCCCCGCGCGCCGCTGGAGGAACAGCGCATGCAAGAAACCACCCCCCAGCTCCCTCAGAACGAACCATGGGAGAACGGTTGGGCCCCCGACACGTCCCGGGCTCCCGGAACGCGAAGACTCTGGCTGGCCGGCGGGCTGGCCATCGCTACGATCGTCGCCTGCGTGACGGCGATAGCGGTGAACCGCAACGCCACTGAAGAGCCGTCAGCCAAGGCGGAGTCGCCGTCTCCCGTCGACGACGGGCCCGGTCTGCTCTCCTTCGCCTCGCCCTCGGCGAGTACGAAGTCCGCGCCCGGAACGAAGAGCCTTCCGTCGTCCGGCAAGACCACCGCCTCGGCGTCGGCCTCGGCCACGCCCCCTCACGACAAGGCGGGACACAAGGCTTCCGCCAAGCCCTCGAAGTCGAAGGGTTCCTCAGGATCCTCGGGTTCGTCCGGGTCGTCGGGCTCGGACGGCGGTTCGCACGGCTCGAAGACGCCGTCCGCCTGGAAGTCCATGCGGTCGGTCAACTACCCGGACCGCTACTGGCACGTCAACGGCGACTACGTGAAGCTCGACTCGGTCGGCTCCGCCTACGCCCGCCGCGACGCCACCTTCAAGGTGGTCAAGGGCCTGGCCAACGCCTCCTGCTACTCGTTCGCCACGGCCGACGGCACCTATCTGCGGCACCGCAACTTCGTGCTCCGCTCCGAACGCAACGACGGGTCGTCCCTGTTCAAGCAGGACGCCACCTTCTGCGCCCGGGCGTCCATGTACTCCGGCGCGGTGATGCTCGAATCGGTGAACTACCCCGGCCGCTTCCTGCGCCATCAGAACTTCCAGCTCAAGCTGGACGCGTACCAGAACAACTACCAGTACTGGGCGGACTCGGCGTTCAAGCTGGTCGACGGGCTCGCCTGAGCACCTGAGCACCTGAACAACACGGAAGCGGCGGCACCTGGCAGGTGCCGCCGCTTCACGCGTACAGAAGCTCTCAGACGTTGAAGCCGAGCGCCCTCAGCTGGTCCCGGCCGTCGTCCGTGATCTTGTCGGGGCCCCACGGCGGCATCCACACCCAGTTGATGCGCAGCTCGCTGACCAGCCCGTCCGTGGCGGACTTGGCCTGGTCCTCGATGACGTCCGTCAGCGGACAGGCCGCCGAGGTCAGGGTCATGTCGATCGTCGCGATGTTCGCGTCGTCGATGTGGATGCCGTAGATCAGCCCGAGGTTGACGACGTCGATCCCCAGCTCGGGGTCGACGACGTCGTAGAGCGCCTCGCGGAGTTCTTCCTCCGAGGCCGGCTTCATCTCAGCGGTGTCGGTCATGCCGTCTTCCTTTCGGCGTCGGCCGCGCCACCCAGCGCCTGGGCCGTCGCGTCCTTCCACGCCATCCAGCTCAGGAGGGCGCACTTGACCCGGGCGGGGTACTTGGAGACGCCGGCGAACGCGACCGCGTCCTCCAGGACGTCCTCCATGGCGTCGTCGGGCTCGATCCTGCCCTTGGACTGCATCAGCTCCAGGAAGGTCTCCTGGATCTTCTGCGCGTCGGCCAGGTCCTTGCCGACGAGGAGCTCGTTCAGCACGGAGGCCGAGGCCTGGCTGATGGAGCAGCCCTGGCCCTCGTAACTGACGTCCTCGATCGTCGTGCCGTCGTACTTCACGCGGAGGGTGATCTCGTCGCCGCACGTCGGGTTCACGTGGTGAACCTCGGCGTCGCCATCCCGCAAGCCCCGCCCGTGCGGGTTCTTGTAGTGGTCCAGGATGACTTCCTGGTACATCGAGTCCAGCTTCACGGTTTCAGCACGCCCTTCAGCCGAAGAAGTTCCGTACGTGCTCCAGGCCGTCGACCAGCGCGTCGATCTCGGCCGGCGTGGAGTACAGATAGAACGACGCTCGCGTGGTCGCGGGAATTCCGTAGCGGAGGCAGACGGGCCGCGCGCAGTGGTGGCCGACGCGGACCGCGATGCCCTGCTCGTCGAGGACCTGGCCCACGTCGTGCGGGTGGATGTCCCCCAGTGTGAAGGAGATCGCCGCGCCCCGCTCCTCGGCCGTGGTCGGGCCGATGATCCTGAGGTCGGGGACGTCCGCCAGCTTGCGCACCGCGTACTCGGTGAGCGCGTGCTCGTGAGCGAGGATCTTGTCCATGCCGATCGACGACAGGTAGTCGATCGCCGCTCCCAGACCGACCGCCTGGGCGATCGGCGGGGTGCCCGCCTCGAACTTGTGCGGGGCGGGGGCGTACGTCGAGGAGTGCATGGACACCGTCTCGATCATCTCGCCGCCGCCGAGGAACGGAGGCAGGTCCTCCAGCAGCTCCTGGCGGCCCCACAGCACGCCGATGCCGGTCGGGCCGCACATCTTGTGGCCGGTGAAGGCCACGAAGTCGGCCTGCAGGGCCTGGACGTCCAGCGGCATGTGCGGCGCGGCCTGGGAGGCGTCGACGCAGACCAGCGCGCCGACCTCCTGGGCGCGGCGGACTATCGCCTCGACCGGGTTCAGGGTGCCCAGGATGTTCGACACCAGCACGAAGGAGACGATCTTCGTCTTCTCGGTGATGATCTCGTCGATGTTGGACAGGTCCAGCCGGCCGTCGTCGGTGAGACCGAACCACTTCAGCTTCGCGCCGGTGCGCTGCGCGAGCAGCTGCCACGGCACGATGTTGGAGTGGTGCTCCATCTCCGTGATGACGATCTCGGTGTCGGAGTCCACCCGGTAGGGCTCGTCGGCCCAGCCGAGCATGTTCGCCACGAGGTTGAGCGACTCGGAGGCGTTCTTGGTGAAGATCACCTCGTCGCGGCTGGGAGCGTTGATGAACTCGGCGACCTTGTCGCGCGCGCCCTCGTACAGCGCCGTGGCCTCCTCGGCGAGCACATGCACACCGCGGTGGACGTTGGCGTTGTAGCGCTCGTAGTACTCGCTCAGGGCGTCCAGCACCTGGCGCGGCTTCTGCGAGGTCGCCGCGTTGTCCAGGTACACGAGCTTCTTGTCGTCGTGGACCAGACGGTCCAGGACGGGGAAGTCCTTGCGGATCGCCTCCGTGTCGAGAAGGCCCGGCAGCTGGGTCACTCGGATGCGCCACCCTTCGTGTATGCCTCGTAGCCCTCGTTCTCCAGCTTGTCCGCGAGCTCGGGGCCGCCGGACTCGACGATCTTGCCGCCGGCGAACACGTGGACGTGGTCGGGCTTGATGTAGCGCAGGATGCGCGTGTAGTGCGTGATCAGCAGCGTGCCGACCTCGCCGGACTCGCGGACGCGGTTGACGCCCTCGGAGACGACCCGCAGCGCGTCGACGTCGAGGCCGGAGTCGGTCTCGTCGAGGATCGCGACCTTCGGCTTGAGCAGCTCGAGCTGGAGGATCTCGTGGCGCTTCTTCTCACCGCCGGAGAAGCCCTCGTTGACGTTGCGCTCGGCGAAGGACGGGTCCATGTTGAGGCGCTCCATGGCCTCCTTGACCTCCTTCACCCAGGTGCGCAGCTTCGGGGCCTCGCCGCGGATGGCGGTGGCGGACGTGCGCAGGAAGTTGGAGACCGAGACGCCGGGGACCTCGACGGGGTACTGCATCGCCAGGAACAGACCGGCGCGGGCGCGCTCGTCGACGGACATCTCCAGGACGTCCTCGCCGTCGAGGGTGACGGTGCCGCTGGTGATCGTGTACTTCGGGTGACCCGCGAGCGAGTAGGCGAGGGTCGACTTGCCCGAGCCGTTGGGGCCCATGATGGCGTGCGTCTCGCCCTGCTTCACGGTGAGGTCGACGCCCTTGAGGATCTCCTTCGTGGCGTTGTCGGCCTCGACGGTGACGTGCAGGTCTCGGATTTCAAGCGTTGCCATGGGTGCCTCAGGACTCCTTGAGGGAGACGAGCACGTCGTCCCCTTCGATCTTTACGGGGTATACGGGGACGGGACGCGTCGCGGGCAGGCTGTCGGGCTTGCCGGAGCGGAGGTCGAAACGCGAGCCGTGCAGCCAGCACTCGATGTGGCAGTCGTCGACCTCGCCCTCGGCGAGCGAGACGTTCGCGTGGGAGCAGATGTCGTGGATCGCGAACACCTCTCCCTCGGTCCGCACGACCGAGACCGGCGTGCCGTCGATCTCCACCCGCTTCGGGGTGTCCTCCTCCAGCTCGCTCAGCCCGCAGACACGTACGAATGCGTCGCTCATGCGACCGACGCCTCCAGCTCTTCCTCGATCTTGGCGAGCAGGCGCTCCTCGATGTCCGCGACGCCGATCTGCTGGACCAGCTCGGCGAAGAAGCCGCGGACGACGAGACGGCGGGCCTCGTGCTCGGGGATGCCCCGGGCCATCAGGTAGAAGAGCTGCTCGTCGTCGAAGCGGCCGGTGGCACTGGCGTGGCCGGCGCCGACGATCTCGCCGGTCTCGATCTCCAGGTTGGGCACGGAGTCGACCCGGGCGCCGTCGGTGAGGACGAGGTTGCGGTTCATCTCGTAGGTGTCGGTGCCCTCGGCCTTGGCCTCGATGAGCACGTCGCCGATCCACACGGCGTGCGCGTCGTCGCCCTGGAGCGCGCCCTTGTAGGCGACGTTCGACTTGCAGTGCGGGGTGTTGTGGTCGACGAGGAGACGGTGCTCCTGGTGCTGCCCGGCGTCGGTGAAGTACAGGCCGTACAGCTCGGCCTCGCCGCCGGTGCCGGCGTACTCCACGCGCGGGTGCAGGCGGACCACGTCGCCGCCGAAGGTCACGACCACCGACTTGAAGGAGGCGTCCCGGCCGACCAGCGCGTTGTGCTGGGCCACGTGGACGGCCTTGTCGTCCCAGTCCTGGACGGAGACGACGGTCAGCTTGGCGCCGTCGCCCAGGATGTAGTCGACGTTGGCTGCGAGTACGGCGTCACCGGTGTGGTCGATGACGACGACGGCCTCGGCGAAGGCTCCCAGCTCGACGACCTGGTGGCCGTAGGCGGTCCCGCCCTGGCCGTGCACGGCGATACGGATCGGCTCGGTGAGCACCGTCTCCTTGGGAACGGTGACCACGCCGGCCTTCTCGAACGCCGAGTACGCCTGGGCGGCGACACGGTCCACGGGGGTGCCGGCCCTGCCGAGGCGCGCGTCGTCGCGGCCCACGGTCTCGACGGTCACGCCCTCGGGGGCCTGGACGTCCACCTTCACGCCGTCGCCGGTCGCGACCGCCGTGCCGTCGTGCAGCCCGCGCAGCCGCTCCAGCGGCGTGAAGCGCCATTCCTCCTCGCGGCCGTGGGGGACCGGGAAGTCCGCCACGTCGAAGGACGGGGGCGCGCTCATGCGCGTGGCGACGGTCGACTCGGCGGCCACCGCGATCTGGCCCGCGGTGGTGGACCCCACGGGGATGTTCTGAGCCTCAGCCATGGCTGTCGGTCTGCTCGCTTTCTGTGTAAGGGTGCCTGATGGCGACGGCGGTGCGGGGCTTAGCCGACCGCGCCTTCCATCTGCAGCTCGATCAGCCGGTTGAGCTCGAGGGCGTACTCCATGGGCAGCTCCTTGGCGATCGGCTCGACGAAGCCGCGCACGATCATCGCCATCGCCTCGTCCTCGGAGAGGCCGCGGCTCATCAGGTAGAAGAGCTGGTCCTCGGAGACCTTGGACACGGTCGCCTCGTGGCCCATGGACACGTCGTCCTCGCGGACGTCGACGTACGGGTAGGTGTCGGACCGGGAGATCGTGTCGACGAGCAGCGCGTCGCACAGCACGTTCGACTTGGAACCCGGGGCTCCCTCACCGATCTCGATCAGACCGCGGTAGGAGGTGCGGCCACCGCCACGCGCCACCGACTTGGAGACGATGTTGGAGGAGGTGTTGGGGGCCATGTGGACCATCTTGGCGCCCGCGTCCTGGTGCTGGCCCTCGCCCGCGAAGGCGATGGAGAGGGTCTCGCCCTTGGCGTGCTCGCCCATGAGGTAGACGGCCGGGTACTTCATCGTCACCTTGGAGCCGATGTTGCCGTCGACCCACTCCATGGTCGCGCCCTCGTAGGCCACGGCGCGCTTGGTGACCAGGTTGTAGACGTTGTTCGACCAGTTCTGGATGGTCGTGTAACGGCAGCGGGCGTTCTTCTTGACGATGATCTCGACGACCGCGCTGTGCAGGGAGTCCGACTTGTAGATCGGGGCGGTGCAGCCCTCGACGTAGTGCACGTAGGCACCCTCGTCGACGATGATCAGGGTCCGCTCGAACTGGCCCATGTTCTCCGTGTTGATACGGAAGTAGGCCTGGAGCGGGATCTCCACGTGCACGCCCTTCGGCACGTAGATGAAGGAGCCGCCCGACCACACGGCGGTGTTCAGCGCGGCGAACTTGTTGTCACCGGCGGGGATGACCGTGCCGAAGTACTCCTTGAAGAGCTCCGGGTGCTCCTTCAGCGCGGTGTCGGTGTCGAGGAAGATGACGCCCTGCTCCTCCAGGTCCTCGCGGATCTGGTGGTAGACGACCTCCGACTCGTACTGGGCGGCGACACCGGCGACGAGGCGCTGCTTCTCCGCCTCCGGGATGCCCAGCTTGTCGTAGGTGTTCTTGATGTCCTCGGGCAGGTCCTCCCAGGACTCCGCCTGCTTCTCCGTGGAGCGCACGAAGTACTTGATGTTGTCGAAGTCGATGCCCGACAGGTCCGAGCCCCAGTTCGGCATGGGCTTCTTCCCGAAGAGCTTCAGGCCCTTGAGGCGCAGCTTGGTCATCCACTCCGGCTCGGACTTCTTGTCCGAGATGTCGCGGACGACGTCCTCGTTCAGGCCGCGGCGCGCGGACGCACCGGCCACGTCGGAGTCGGCCCAGCCGTATTCGTACTTGCCCAGGCCCTCGAGTTCGGGGTGAGCAGTCTCCGTGGGGAGAGTCATGCGGGGTTCCTCCCGGCCGTGCTTGCAGATGCGTCAGTGGAAATCTTGGGGATGAACGTCGTGCAGACGCCGTCGCCGTGGGCGATGGTCGCCAGCCGCTGGACGTGCGTTCCCAGCAGCTCGGCGAAGGCTTCGGTCTCCGCCTCGCACAGCTGGGGGAACTGCTCCGCGACATGGGCGACCGGGCAGTGGTGCTGGCAGAGCTGTTCGCCGACCGGTGCGCTGCGCGCCGTTGCAGCGTACCCGTCCGCGCTGAGGGCCTTGGCCAGCGCTTCGGCGCGTTTGTCGGGGGTGACGCTCTCGATCGCCTTGCGGTAGGCGCGCGCCTGGGCGGCGATCCTGGCCCGGGCGAAGGCGGTGACCGCCTCCTGCCCGCCCTCTCGCTCGGCGATCCAGCGCAGCGCGTCCGCGGCGAGCTTGTCGTAGGACTGGTCGAAGGCGTCGCGGCCGCAGTCGGTCAGGGCGAAGACCTTGGCGGGACGGCCGCGTGTGCGCGCGCCGTACACCCGCTGCTCGCGTGGTTCGACGACGTCGTCGGCGACCAGCGCGTCCAGGTGACGGCGTACGGCCGCCTGGGTGAGTCCCAGCCGCCCGGCCAGCTCGGCGACGGTCGACGGGCCGTGGTCCAGGATGGACCGCGCGACCCGGTTGCGGGTGGACCGCTCCCCGGTCGCGAGCTCCTCCTGCGGGACCCCCGTGGGGGTCTCCCGAGCCTCGCCGACGTTTTTCACAACGCCATTGTTGCGTAATTCGGCGGAGGCAGGCAAGCCGCGTCCGACCGGACGGACGGTGCCCTGTGTCACTTAGGCATACCTAATCCGACCTGCGGAAACGTCGCGGGCCGGGTAAACCGGTGGCGTGGCCGGTCATGGTCGGAGAGACTGCCGAACCATGCCGACACCCCCTCCGACCGGCCCTCTTGTCACCCGCGACACACTCCGCGCAGAGCTGTGCGCACTGGGCGTCGAGCCGGGTGCGACCCTCCTCGTGCACTCCTCGCTCAGTTCGCTCGGCTGGGTGTGCGGGGGTGCCGTCGCCGTGGTCCAGGGGCTGCTGGACGCCGTCGGCCCGGACGGCACGATCGTCGTCCCCACCCAGTCGGGCGACCTGTCCGACCCGGCCGTGTGGGGAAACCCGCCGGTGCCGGAGAGCTGGTGGGAGGAGATCCGGGCCGCCATGCCCGCGTACGACCCGCTGATCACCCCCTCCCGCGGGGTCGGCGTGATCCCGGAGACCGTACGGACCTGGCCGGCCGCCCTGCGCAGCGCCCACCCGCAGACCTCGTTCGCGGCACTGGGAGCTCGCGCGGCGGAGATCGTCGAGGGCCACGCACCCGACTGCCGCCTCGGCGAGCGCAGTCCGCTGGCCCGGCTGGAGGAGCGGGGCGCCCGGGTGCTGCTGCTCGGAGCCGGATACGACGCGTGCACCGGCTTCCACCTGGCGGAGTACCGGATCCCCGCACCGCTCGTCCGGGTCGGCCGGCCGGCGCCCGGCGGGGGCTGGGAGACGGTGACCGAGGTGTCGATCAGCTCGGACCGGTTCGACGAACTGGGCCACGACTTCGAGCGGGACCGCCCCGTCCTGCGGGGCAAGGTGGGCGCGGCCGACGTACGCCTGTTCCCCTTGGCGGACGCGGTGGCCTACGCCGAGCGGTGGCTCGCGGTGCACCGCCCCCGCGAGGAGGAGATCCTGCACCCGCCCGCCTGAGGCACGGCACGCCTACCTAGACTCTGGACCCATGCGAAGTGAGCCCGTGGTCCAGGTCCACGCCTTGGTGAAGCGGTATGGCACGAAGACCGCGGTGGACGGACTCGACCTGGTGGCCCGACCGGGGGTGACCGCCGTACTCGGCCCCAACGGGGCGGGCAAGACGACCACGGTCGAGACCTGCGAGGGGTACCGGAAGCCGGACTCGGGGACGGTGCGCGTGCTCGGGCTAGACCCGGTGAGAGAGTCGGCCGCGCTGCGGCCCCGGATCGGCGTGATGCTGCAGTCCGGCGGGGTGTACTCCGGCGCCCGGGCCGACGAGATGCTGCGCCACGTGGCCAAGCTGCACGCCCACCCGCTGGACGTGGACGCCCTCATCGAACGCCTCGGACTCGGCTCCTGCGGCCGGACCACGTACCGGCGGCTGTCCGGCGGCCAGCAGCAGCGCCTCGCACTGGCCATGGCGGTGGTGGGGCGTCCGGAGCTGGTGTTCCTGGACGAGCCCACGGCCGGACTCGACCCGCAGGCCCGCCGGGCCACCTGGGACCTCGTACGGGACCTGCGCGCCGACGGCGTCTCCGCCATCCTCACGACCCACCACATGGACGAGGCCGAGCAGCTCGCCGACGACGTCGCGATCATCGACGCCGGCCGGGTCATAGCCCAGGGCTCCCCCGAGGAACTGTGCAAGGGCGGCGCCGAGAACACGCTGCGCTTCACCGGCCGTCCCGGCCTCGACGTGGGGTCCCTGCTGAAGGCCCTCCCGGCCGACTGCACGGCCGCCGAGCTCACGCCGGGCGCCTACCGGGTCGTCGGCAAGGTCGATCCGCAACTGCTCGCCACGGTCACCTCCTGGTGCGCCCAGCACGGCGTGATGCCGGACCGGATCTCGGTGGAGCGGCACACCCTCGAAGACGTTTTCCTGGAGCTGACCGGCAAGGAGCTGCGTTCATGATTCCGCCCAGCACCGGCTTTCTCGGCCGGGGGTCCGGGGGATGCCCCCCGGGTAGGCACAGCCT